>DATDAG010000141.1:0-5989 GCA_036525495.1 Anaerolineales bacterium | reverse complement strand
CCCAGAACCTGATTACCCACGAGCAACGGCACATTTAGCGCGGATTTGGGCAGGTCATTGTCTGAGAAGGATTCCTCGTAACCAAGTGCCCTGACCTGCTCCACCAGATTCTCGTTATACAGGATCGTCTTGCGTTCCTGTATCATCTTTCGGTGGAAACCGTTGAACGACATGGCAATCCCGTCGAAGCGCTCTCCTTTTTCGACGACATAGCGATAGAGAGCTTGTTCCTTCTCGTATTCGTAGGTGGCGATGATGGTGGATTGGGCATCGAAGATCGTGCGTATTTTCTCGCCGACCAACTCGAATATGGCTTGCATATCCAGTTTGGAAGCAAGACCCAGTTGCACGCTATTGACGATAGCCAACTCGGCGTTGCGCTGTTCGGTCTCTTTGAGCAGGCGCTGGGTCTCGTCGAAGAGACGCGCGTTTTCGAGCGCTACGCTCATCGAGTTGGCGATAGTTTCCAACAGACGGATGTCTGAATCTGTGAATGCATTGTATTGATCCATATTCTGAAGCGTAATTGCGCCAAACACTTTACCAGATAGAACTAGCGGGACGAAGAGCAGGGATTTTGGAGGCTCCGTTTCTGGCAATGTTCCTGGGGGCGCGACCCCATATTTGTCATATTCTTCATCTTGGTCCCCGTTTCTTATATACACCGTTTTTCCGGTATCATGGACGTAACGCAATATGCCGTTTTCATGCACTTGTATCGAGTTGGGGTAGTAACGCTTGTTTTTCTCGACGAAGTATAGAACCTCCATCTCTTGAAGAGAATCGCTGTATATTCCAATCCCTACCGCTTGGGAATTGAAGATATCTTGAATTTTGCCGCCGATTAGGTCCACGATACTTTGGTATTCCAACTTGGTAGCCAGCCCTTGTTGCACGCTCGTAATCACCGCCAGTTCGGCATTACGCTCCTCGGTCTCTTTGAGCAGGCGCTGGGTCTCGTCGAAGAGACGTGCGCTTTCGAGAGCCACACTCATGGAGTTGGCAAGGGTCGTCAGCAGGCGGATATCAGACTTGCTGAAGGCGTTTTCCCTATCAACATTTTGCAGGCTGACATGCCCCGTTACGGTTCCAGAGGCTGTCAGTGGAATCCATACACCTGACTTTGGAACTTCTGAATCGTGCCCTTTCGAACCTTTCATGGGGAGTGCTTTTCCAAGTATTCGTTCGGCCAAATTCTCCTGAACGATGATGGGCTTTCCAGTGTCCATCAATTCCCTGTACATATCCGTGGTGGGCTGGGGATCGTAGGTATGCCGCTCGCCGTTTTCGATGGCATAGTGAATGATGTTGTGCTCGTTTGCGCGGTCATAACTGACAATCGTCACGATCTGCGCGTCGAACACATCGCGGATCTTGTCGCCGACCGCGTCGTAGATGCCCTGCATGTCGAGTTCTGCGGCGAGGGCACCCTGCACGCTGTTGATGACTGCCAGTTCGGCATTGCGTTCTTCGGTCTCTTTGAGCAAGCGCTGGGTCTCGTCAAAGAGATGGGCGTTTTCGAGGGCGACACTCATCGAGTTGGCAAGGGTGGTCAGCAGGCGCAAGTCGGATTCGCTGAAACGGTTTTCCTTGAATGCATCATGCAGTGACAAACCGCCGATGACGTGCTCCCCTGACAGAATAGGAACTCCAAGGAACGACTTCCGAATGGTGTACCCGGCTGGCATCGCGCCACCGCGTTCGATGACTTCCTCGGCTGTTTTTAGTAAAATCGGCTGGCGAGTTTGAACCAGTTTGGAGTGTAATCCTTTGCCCAATGGAAGCGGTTCGGCATTGATCATGCCATCTTTTACCGACCACCAATAGGGGAAGGTAACCATATTATTTGCGGGGTCGAATATTGAGATCTCTACGTCTGTGCCACGAAATATGGACTTGACCTCATCCCCGATCAATTTGACGATCGCTTGAATATCCAGCTTTGATGCCAGCCCCAATTGGATGGAGTTGATGATGGCCAGTTCTGCATTGCGTTGTTCGGTCTCTTTAAGCAGGCGCTGGGTTTCGTCGAAGAGACGCGCGTTCTCGAGCGCAACGCTCATCGAGTTGGCGAGGGTTTGCATCAGGCGCAGATCGTCCTGGTTGTAGGCATTTTGCTTATAGCTTTGAACGGCAATGATGCCAATCGGCTTATCGCCTGTCATGATCGGCACACCCAGATAGCTTTCGTTCTTATCTGCCTTTTCACCGCTGCGAGGCTGACGAACCGAACCCAGCTTATCTGTTTCTTCGCTTGTGCCTGCCAGGATCGGCTGGCGGGTATCCAGCATATGGACGGCAAGGCTTGGTCGTTGGGCCGGCCCCTCGGGCAGTGTTATGCGTTCACCGCGATCCACATAATATACATGGGATATCCAATCACGGTCAGCATCATAGATCCCTGAATTGGCAGTATCCGCTTTGAAGATTTCCCCGACCTTTTCGCTGATCAAGTCCACGATGCCGCGGAAGTCAAGCTGCTTCGCCAGCCCCTCCTGCACGGTGTTGATGATCTGCAACTCAGCCACACGCTGTTGTTCGGCTTCGAACAGGCGCACATTCGCCACGGCAATGGCAGCCTGGTTGGCAAAGGACTGGATCAGCGCGACCTGTTTCTCGGTCAGCAGTTCGGGCTTGGTGCGGCGGACGGAGATGGCACCGATGGCTTTACCTTCGCGCATGAGCGGCACGGCGCAAGTCATTTTGTAGCCGTATTTCTTCGCCACCTTGTCGCCCGCGGGGAACTCAGACTTCACGCCGCGTTGATTGTGAACTGACTGGACGGGGATTCCGTCTATGATGGCGCGACCAGCCACCGAGTCCCGATCGAAGCGGATGCCCTCTCCGACGGGGAGCATGGGGATGTCGCCATAATGGGCGTCGACGCGCAGCATATCACCATCCGCGATCCCGATGATCGCATCCTCCGACCCCGAAAGCTGTGCCGCGTTTCGAGCAATGACGTCCAACACTGGAGCGATGTCGGTGGGCGATTCGGCGATGACGCGCAGAATGTCGTTGCTGGCGGTCTCGCGTTCGAGCGACTCAGTGATCTCGGCGTTGCGCTGCTGCAGCTCGTTGAACAAACGCACATTCTCAATGGCAATGACGGCCTGGCTGGCAAAAGTTTGAATCAGGGCGATCTCTTTTTCTGAAAAAGGTACGGTCTCCTTTCGGAAAATCCCGAATGCGCCGATCCCCTCATTGTCCTTGACCAATGGTAAATACAGGGCAGCCCCAACCCCAAAACGGATAGACATTTCCCGGTTGATTTGGCTTGAGCGGGGATCGGTCTTGTGGTCAGTCATGTGGAGTATTTCGCGATTGCGAATTACCGGAATCACATTGCTTTCGGCGTCATCATCGATTGGTCTGGGGAACAAGTCCCGAAATATTTGGTTTGATTCCGGACTTATGTCGTAATCGGCGATCAGATGAATCATGCCGTCCGAAACGTGATAGGCAAACCCGGCCGCACCGCCGCAAAGTTTGGTCGCCCGCTCAATGATCGTATCGAAGACGGGTTGAAAATCGGTGGGGGATTCCGCGATGACGCGCAGGATGTCGCTGGTGGCGGTTTGCTGTTCCAGGTTCTCCGTAATCTCAGCGTTGCGCTTCTGTACTTCATCGAAGAGTCGCGCGCCCTCCAAGGCGACGCTCATCGAGTTGGTGAGCGTGGTCAGCAGGCGCAGATCGCTTTCGCCAAAGGCGTTTTGTTTGTAGCTCTGAACGCTGGTTGCGCCTATGGCGACGCCATCCTTGAAGATGGGAACGCCCATGAACGATTCGTTCAGGTCTTTTTTGGAGCCAGGTGAGGGGACACGATAAGATCCGCCCAGTTCGGCGGCTTCCTTTGCCGAACCAACCCGCAGCGGCTTCCCAGATTCGACGATCGGTTCATATAACCCCTTCCCATACGGACGGGTGAAGTTGGGCTTTTTGTCGCTCCTGTCTGCGAAATAGGGGACGTGGATGGTCTCGCGCTTTTCGTCGTGGAAGGCGATCCAGGTTGAATCTGCCTTGAAAATATCGCGCAGTTTGTCGCCCACCAGGTCGTAGATAGCTTGCATATCCAGCTTGGAGGCGAGACCCTCCTGCACGGCATTGATGATCGCCAGTTCGGCGTTGCGCTGCTGGGTCTCATCGAAGAGACGGGCGTTCTCGAGGGCTGTTCCCAGCGAAGCGGCAATTGTGGTCAGCAGGCGGACATTGGGGTCACTAAACGCATTTTCTCTTTCATAATTCTCCAATGTAATGCATCCGATTACAATATTCCCGACGATCATCGGCACAGCTAACCAGGATTTCGTTGTATCTTCAGTCTCTGTTGGAACATATATTGCTCCAAGTTCCTGGAAGCGCTTTGATGCATTTTGATTGATAACTAATGGTTGGCGCGACTGGATCACATGCGAGATCAAACCCTTTCCAAGTGTCCAACCTTCCTGCACTACCCGTTTTCCACGGAACAAATAGTACGGAAAAGATACGAGGTTTTGCGTGTTATCGTAATTCGTTATGATTACTCCCTGCGCGTCAAAAACATCACGTATCTTATCGCCGACCAGATCCACAATAGCCTGGAAGTCCAACTCGGCAGCGAGTCCCTGCTGGATGGAGTTGATGATCTGCAATTCGGCGACACGTTCCTGCTCGGCTTTGAAGGATTGCGCGTTCTGCAGCGCCACGCTCATGCTGCTGGTCAGTGTTTCCATTAATCGAACTTCCGACTCAGGAAAAATATATCCGCGTTCATATGACTGCAATGAGACAACGCCCAATACATCATTCCCGGCAATGATTGGAATGTAAACCATCGATTGGGGATCTGGGCCTTCTGACATGTTGTACGACCCCACCTCCGCTTCCCGGCGTTCTATATCCTCATTGACCACAATGGTCTTCCGTTTGTGAATTGCCTCACCCGTAAAACCACCAAGTCCCGTCTCAGGTAAATTCCCTTTTTCCCCACGACCAATGGCATAAGGGTAGGATGTGCGATTTGTCTCCGGATGGTATATAGCGATATAGAGAATCTCGGGTTTGAATATCTCGTACAGTTTGTCACCTACAAGGTCGTAGATGCCTTGTAGATTCAGTTTGGAAGCCAGTCCCTCCTGCACGCTGTTGATGATGGCGAGTTCTGCCACGCGCTCCTGCTCGGCTTTGAAAGAGAGCGCGTTTTGCAATGCCACGCTTGTGGATGAGGCGAGCGTTTCCAGCAAGCGCACATCTGAATCTGAAAAGGCATTTTCTTTTTGATAATCATTCAGGATCAATGCGCCCCGCACGAGCTGGTCTATCACCAACGGCACATAGACCACAGATTTTGGCCAGGGTCCTTCGATTACAAGTTTGCTTTTATATTTTTTTGCAATTCTGGCTGTATCCTTATTGACGCAAATTGTCTTGCGGTCACGGATCAAGGCTCCCAAAAAACCCTTATTATCTACTTTGAAGGGGTCAATGTGTACACGTTTGCCTTGCACGCTTACATATGCCCCCGTTGCCATATCCGTATTCGGATCATAGATACCGAAAGAAATATCTGCATTATTAAAGATTTTTTGGACATGTTCGCCAACAAGCTCATAGATCTCCTGAATATCCAGTTTGGAAGCCAGTCCCTCCTGCACGCTGTTGATGATGGCGAGTTCCGCCACGCGCTCCTGCTCGGCTTTGAAAGATTGCGCGTTCTGCAGCGCCACGCTCATTGCATTTGCAAGCGTTTCAAGCAAACGGACATCTGATTCGTCAAAAGCATGTTCGCGATCGACATCCTGAATGCTGATACCACCAATAACTTTCTTATTATTTACAAGACGTACCAAAATAAGGGACTTGGGCTCCACTGTGCCTTCAGGCATTTCCAACTTATATTTGCGAACCCAGTCCGATGCGTTTTTGTTAATCAGCTCAGACTTTCTGTTTTTGACCAAATGTCTGATCATAGGCGAGTCACTCAACACGTAATTTTCCGTAGGTAGAG
>DATDAG010000140.1:0-9886 GCA_036525495.1 Anaerolineales bacterium | reverse complement strand
CGCTCTTCATCATCTCGATGGTAAAGATCACATCGTCACTGGTGACAGGCATCCCATCGTGCCAGATCGCGTTGGGCCGGATGGTGAAGTTGTAGATCGTGCCATCCTGTGAAACACCCCAGGAATCTGCAAGATCGGCATGAGGCAGTCCGCGTTCATCGAATTTTACGAGTCCGCTGAAGAGCAGGCGGTCCACGTCGCGGTCTGCGGAGTTGTTCCAATCCAGCAGAGGGTTGAGGCGTCCCAGCGAACCGACCAAGCCTTCGGTGTACACACCTCCCTGCTCAGGCTGTTGCTGGATGACCGTCCCCGTCACGGGTGACGATTGCTGTGTGTATAGCAACACAGACACGATCACCAACGTGACCAACACAACCAGGATCTGCCAGCGCAATTGTTTCATAAATGAGTCGTAAAAAAAGAAAGGCTCGTTCCCTCCCCGCGATGGCGCATCACGTCACCGCACGGAACGAAAGAGCCCTTCAAGAAAGTCTTGGGTGCTCTAGCCCACAATATATACAAGCACAAGCACCAATAAAAAGAACACAACACTCAACACGATCGTGAGTCGGAACAACGTGCGCTCCACGCCGCGACGCGCCGTAAACACACTTCCCGAGTCAGCGCCGGTCAAGCCGCCCAAACCCGCGCCCTTGCTCTGCATGATCACACTGACGATGAGCAGGACCGAGATTATAATCAGAGCGATATTCAAATAGTCTGGATTCATCTAAACGTGCCTCCTTTTAAGCGGTGACATTATACCCGCTGGGCGGAAGAAACGTCAACACGAGGGTCTCATGCACGAAATCATCGTCAACCTGCACATGCACACACGCTACTCAGACGGAACGGGTACGCACAAAGACATTGCCGAAGCCGCCATCAAAGCGGGATTGGATGCGGTCATCGTGACGGATCACAACATCCTCGTCCAGGGGGTGGAGGGATACTACCGCCTCGCGCGTGACCCTTCGACTTCGCTCAGGAAAAGCCGCGTCCTGCTCCTCGTTGGACAGGAAGTCCACGACCAGGACAGGATCCCGCAGAAGAACCACCTGCTGGTGTTCAACGCCAATCGAGATGTCGCTAGTCTCGCAGACGATCCTCAGGCGCTCATCAATGGTGTTGCCGAGGCAGGCGGGTTGTCATTTATTGCCCATCCCAACGACCCTGAAGCGCCGGTCTTCCACGAAGATGATATTTCATGGGTATCATGGGAAGTACAAGGCTACAATGGTATCGAACTCTGGAATGGATTGAGCGAACTCAAGGTTGTAGCCACGTCCCTGCTAAGAGGATTTTTCCATGCATTCTTTCCAAAGTTCGTTGCGCATGGACCCATCCCCGAGACCATCCACAAATGGGATGAACTCATGTCTACTGGAAAGCGCGTGGTTGCTCTTGGCGGTTCAGACGCACATGCACTTCACATGCACAGGGGACCTCTGCATCGCGTGATCTTTCCGTACAAATTTCATTTTCGCACGGTGAATACGCACGTTTTCATCCCTGAACCATTAACCGGCGATGTGCCGACCGATAAAAAGATGATCTACGAAGCCCTTGCTAACGGACATTGTTTCGTTGCCTACGACCTACCCGCACCCACACGCGGTTTCCGCTTCAAGGCAAAGGGACTCGAACATTCCGCGATCATGGGCGACGAAATCCCCGCCAAAGGCGGTGCGACTCTACACGCACATCTCCCCACCAAAGCGGACATGTCTCTGCTCAAGGACGGTATTGTTATCGGAACCTGGCGCAATCAACAGACCTTGACTCATAACACTTCTGAACCTGGCGTTTATCGAATCGAAGTTCACCGCCGCTATCTCGGCAAAAAACGCGGCTGGATCTATAGCAATCCGATTTATTTGAGGTAATAAATCACCGTCATTGCGAGACCCCGTTAGGGGTCGGACCAATCCCTATTCATAGGTGGCGATTGCTTCACTCACTCTGTTCGCTCGCAATGACACCATAAACATATGACTTCATTCCACTACAAATGTATCGTCGTTGTCGGAACAACCAGTTCGGGCAAATCCACTCTTGCAAAACAACTCGCTGACAAATTCGGCTACGATTTCATCGAACTGGACGCGCTCCATTGGGAGCCCAACTGGACCGAAGCGCCTGATGATGTATTCCACGAACGCGTGGACGAGGCGACCCAGAAAGAGAGATGGGTCGTTGCAGGGAACTACAGCAAAGTACGATCCTTGATCTGGTCTCGAGCGGAGGCTGTCATCTGGCTCGATTATTCGCTGTGGAGGATATTCCTGCAACTCACCCGCCGCACCATCACCCGCTGGTGGACTCGGGAACACCTTTGGGGAACCAACTATGAAAATCTTTGGACGCACTTCAAACTATGGTCTGAAGAATCTTTGTTCCACTGGCTTCTCAAGACGTATTGGAGGAGGAAGCGGGAATACCCCATGTTATTGGCAATGCCTGAACATCAACACCTGAAATTGATACGTTTCAAGCACCCGAATGAGACGAGTAAATGGCTGAACAGCTTATAGTAAAAGTCTTATCCGAACCAGATTTAGCACTGTTGTTGAACGCAGCAGATGATGTCTTCGACAACCCTGTTGATGAAAGACACGCAACCGAATTTCTCAATGACCCGCGCCATCATATCGTTGCCGCGATTGACAATGACATAATAATTGGGTTTGCATCCGCAGTCCATTACATCCACCCCGACAAGACGCCAGAGTTATGGGTCAACGAAGTAGGCGTCGCGACGTCACATCAGAATAGGGGAATTGGGAAGGCGATCATGAAAGAAATGTTACGATTAGGTCACGAACTTGGATGCAATACTGCGTGGGTGTTGACTGATAAGGAAAATGCAGCGGCGAACGGGTTGTATAAGTCCGTGGGCGGTGTGGGGAGCGACGCGGTGATATATGAGATTAAGATAACAAACATGCCCTCACCCTAACCCTCTCCCGTTGGAGAGGGGACGACTCCCTTCTCCCCTTGGGAAAAGGGCTGGAGATGAGGGAAAAACAAGGAGAAATCAACGAATGCAATATCGCAATCTTGGGAAAGCAGGCGTAAAAGTATCAGTCATCGGTATCGGGTGCAATCAATTCGGCGGCAAGGTGGATAAGGTTGGCACGAAAGCCATCGTCAATAAGGCGCTGGGTGCGGGCATCAATTTTTTCGATACGGCGGATGTCTATGGCAACAGAGGTGCTTCAGAAGAATATCTTGGTGCGGCACTGAAAGGCTTGCGCGATCGAGTCGTCATTGCTACAAAAGGACGCGCCAGGATGGGTGACGACCCCAACGATCAGGGCACATCACGTTATCACATCATGAACGCGGTTGAGGCGAGTCTGCGTCGGCTGGGGACAGATCACATTGATCTGTATCAAATTCACTCGTGGGATGATTCGGTTTCCATCCACGAGATGATGCGCGCGCTGGACGATCTCGTCCACACAGGCAAAGTCCGTTATATCGGCGCATCCAATTTCTCTGCATGGCAACTCTGCCGCAGTAACGATGTCGCTGAGATGATGGGCTGGGAGCAGTTCGCCACAATCCAGCCACATTATCATTTGTTCGAGCGCGGGATCGAAAGCGAACTCGTGCCGTATTGTGAGTTTGCGAATATCGGCATTCTGCCCTATTTCCCGCTGGCGGGTGGATTCTTGACGGGCAAGTATAAACGCGGCGAACCTGCGCCTGCGGGGTCGCGCGGCGAGAAAAGCCCCTACGTGCAAAAGTATATGACGAATGAGAACTTCGACAAATTGGACAAGTTGACCGCCTTCGCCGACTCACGCGGACACACGCTTCATGACCTGGCTTTTGCCTGGCTCCTGAACAATAAGCATATCTCTTCGGTGATAGCGGGGGTGACCAAGCCTGAACAGGTCGAAGCGAACGCGGGAACGGTCGGCTGGAGGCTTTCGAGTGAGGAAATGCAGGAAGTGAATGGGCTGTTGTGAAGCGATTTCGGGCGTATAATGCTGGATATAAGGAATTAGACAGCATTATAGACCAAAAATACAACAACCATCAATCTCGATTGATCAGACTTAAACAACTTATTGTTCTTTCAACAACCCATTCTGCGCAGCAATGGCGATCGCGGCGGCGCGGGAATCAACCCCTAATTTTTGATAAATACTTGCCAGATGTGCCTTGACCGTTCGCTCGGAGATGCCCAGATGCGCGGCGACCTCTTTACTGCGTTCTCCGCGCGCGACCGATTCGAGCACTTCATATTCGCGTTCGGTCAGGTTGAAAGTTGAGTCTGATTTCGATTTCGCTGCAGGTGCGTTCTTTTGTGCAAGCACACGTGCCATGATCTCTGGCTTGAGCAGCGTCTCGCCCCGTGAGGCCGCGCGGATGGTGTCGAACAGCGTTGAGCGGCCCGTATCTTTCAATAGATATCCGCGCGCGCCTGCCTGTAATCCGCGCAGCATCAGTTCATCTTCATTGAAAGTGGTCAGGATAATAACGGCGATCTCAGGTTGTTCGTCACGCAATTTTTCGATGGCGGTCAAACCGTCCATGTTGGGCATGCGCAGGTCCATCAGCACCACGTCAGGTTTTAGTTTTTTGCACATGCTGACTGCTTCAGCGCCGTCTGATGCTTCACCCACAAGTTTGAAGTCGCTTTCCGTTTCAAGGATCAGGCGCAGTCCCTGACGGATGATGAGATGGTCGTCTGCAATGAGGATTTTGATCATACTGGTATCTCGATCTTCAACAGCGTGCCTTTGCCGTTCTCACTTTGGATTTCAAAACTGCCATTCACCAAGCGGACTCTTTCTTTAATTCCCAATATCCCATAATGACCAGACGGGATGGCAGACGCGTCAAAACCCTGACCATCATCCTGTATCGTCACCAACAGGCTTTTGTCTTTCACCCTGACATTTACTTCCACATTCTGTGCTTGTGCATGGTTCGCAATATTGGACAATGCTTCTGCCACAGTGCGGGTAACGGTCTCTGTAACAGAGTCAGGCAAGGGCGGCGTTTGAACCGCGTTAAAACTGCATGGGATGCCAGTTGCATTTGAGAAGCGGGAAATCTCCAGACGCAATGCAGAGTCCAGATCATCCAGAGGCGGTTGACGAAGATCGTCAATGGCGTGACGTGCCTCGGCGAGGGTGACGCGCGCTTGTTCCATCGCGTTGGCGACAATGTCATGCGCCTTATCGTTGCGGTTATTGATTAGGTGGGCATCGGCGGCTTCGAGTTGCAGGATGAGACCAGCCAACCCCTGCGAAAGCGTGTCGTGCAGTTCGCGTGCTATGCGTTGGCGTTCGTTGGCGATGGTCAGGTCTTCAACCTGTGCGGCATATTCGGATAGTTGACGGTTCGCGGATTCGAGTTCAGACGCGAGGGCTTGAGCCTGTTCACGAGCTTCATTTTGTCTCATGTAGAGCGTGACATAGGTAATCACGAAAATAGATGTCAGTATGGTCGTGAGAATGATCGAACCTGTTGAAGGCGAGCCAGAGAACTGCACAATACTTATTGTGAGTAGAACCAGGTAGTAAACGGATGCCAGCAAACCCCGACGCGTTAGTCCAAAAAGCCCAACGGCTTCACCAAGCAGGCCCATGAACAGGGCAAAGGCCATACCGATATTTTTGGAAAACAGTGAAATGACAAGTGCAAGTACACCTTGAATAAGTATGTACCAGAATATTCTGGAAGGGTGTTCAACGATCTTTCCTAAATACCAGTGTAGAAGTATGTGGATAATGGTCAACAATGTAAAGGGGATCAGTATTCCTGGTTGGGTTACGGTTGGCTCGCTGTTCAATGTAATTACATACATCCCAACGATGACCAGTGTCAGGATCCACACGAATATATTTGTATCGCGCTCTACTTTTGAAATGGGGTTGGTATTCGGTTTGTTTGGCATGCCTTCATTGTATATCAACTTCATCGGGATATCCATTGTGCGAGGGTACATTGTACGAAAGTACAGTGTACGTTTACCCAAAGGCACAATTGTTGGGAGGCGGGGAGATCCGTATACTGGGGGCAAGATAAAAAACCAAATCAACCAAGGAGAAAACCATGAATAAGAACCTGCTCGATACCATTTTCAAAGCTGTTGCGCTTGGCATGGGTGTGGCTGTGATCGTACTGAACACCCTTGGCTCGTTGACAGTGGATACAGCTGTAACTCTGTTGGGCATTGGCCTAACCGCCTTGGCAATTGCTGGATTGCAGAAGAGTTAGAACTAACCCCACCCGCCCTTCGGGCACCCTCCCCAAATTCATCCGAAAGTTTGGACAAATTTGGGGAGGGCAAGGAGAAAATTATGAACGCAATCGAAGTCAAAAATCTCAAGAAATCATTTGGTGATCTTCAAGCTGTGCAGAATACAACTTTTGCCGCAGATTCTGGCGAAGTGTTGAGTTTGCTCGGCCCGAACGGGGCAGGGAAGTCAACAACCATTTCCATGCTCTCAGGCCTGCTGGCACCAACCGCAGGTGATGCGTCCATTATGGGACATTCGGTAACGAAAGAACCTGAGTTGGCTAAGAAAAGTCTCGGCGTTGTGCCGCAGGATATTGCTCTCTACCCAGATCTTTCGGCGCGCGAGAATCTGGTCTTTTGGGGAAAGATGTATGGTTTGCGTGGCGCGGCATTGAAGCAACGCGTGGATGAAGTGTTGGAAGTGATCGGTCTGGCTGACAGGCAAAAGGACCACGTCGGCAAGTTTTCGGGCGGCATGAAGCGGCGCGTCAACATCGGCGCGGCGTTGCTGCATAAGCCCGATGTTGTCATCATGGATGAGCCAACCGTGGGTATCGATCCGCAGAGCCGCCGTCACATTTTAGATAATGTCAAAGAGTTGAACCAGCAGGGTATGACCGTGCTGTATACAACGCATTATATGGAAGAAGCCGCTGAACTCTCTAATCACATCGCCATCATGGACATGGGCAAGGTCATTGCGTATGGCACGCATGATGAGTTGATCAAGCTGGTTGGTGAGCAGACGCGGATTGATATTAAGTTGAATGTTGAAGGGTCGAATGTTCAAGAGTCCTGGAAACGGGTGGACGGTGTGACGAAGATCGACGCGCAGGATGGAACGATCACAGTGTTGGTGGATGACTCGAACCAGGTGTTACCGCATTTGTTCGAAGAAGCATCCAAGGCGGATGTGCGTATCACGTCTGTGGATATTCAGGAGCCCAATCTTGAAACAGTGTTCCTGCATCTCACAGGTCGTGCGTTGAGGGATTGATATGAAAATTTTAGATGTTGCCTTCAAAGACCTGAAACTTTCATTTAGAAGCGTTTTCGCCATCGGAATGATGGTTCTCGCTCCACTATTGCTGACGGGTTTGATCTACTTTGCATTCGGCGGCAGTTCAGGCGGGGATGTGAGTACGATCTCGATAAGCGTGGGCGTGGTCAATGCCGATCAACTGCCTGCTGACTCCGTATTTGAAGCGCCCATTGGCGACAACATCCGCTCGATGTTTTTTGACGAGAGTGTTCAGTCGTGGATTACAGCATCCGATTATGCAGACGAAGCATCTGCGCGCGAAGCTGTGGATAAGCAGGAGATTGGTGTGGCAGTCATCATTCCGCAGAATTTTACAGAGCGCTATTCGAGCGGTGACAAGGATGTGCAGATATTAATCGTCAGCGATCCAACCTTATCCTATGGGCCGGCTGTCGTAAAAGACATAGTCACAACGGGGGTAGATGGGTACACAGGTAGCAGTATTACAAGAGAGACAATCCTGGAAAGAATGCAGATAAAAGGGATTCAGCATGAGCAAGCGCAGATCTCATCATGGTTGGAACGTTATGGTAACTGGTACAAGGACTTCCAACGAAATCTGTTCCACAACCCTGATCAAGCCGCGCTGGTTTTAGTTGCACCATCGGCGGGCGAGATCGATACGGTTGATCCGGTGCAAAAATCCATGAGTCTGGTCATGGCTGGGCAGATGATCTTCTTCGCCTTCTTCTCAGGTGCTTATTCAATGATGTCCATTTTGCAGGAATCAGAAGAGGGTACCTTGGCTCGCATGTTTACAACGCCCACAGATCGCACATCCATTCTTATGGGGAAGTTCGCGGCTGTTTTCATCACAGTTGTTATGCAGGGGCTTGTACTGATGGTTGCAGGGCATTATGCATTTGGCATCAAATGGGGGCAGCCAATTGGTGTAACAATGGCGCTAACTGGTCAGGTGTTTGCGGCAACAGGGTTGGGCGTGTTCCTGATCTCGTTCGTGAAAACCACACGTCAGGGTGGACCTGTTTTGGGCGGTGGACTCTCGGCTTTGGGAATGCTCGGCGGTTTATTCACAGCAAATATCCCTAATATGCCCGCATCGTTCAACGCGTTGGCTAATTTCACGCCACAGGGATGGGTGATCAAGATCTGGAAGCTGGTCATGGATGGGTTGCCCGTTGAAGAGATACTGGCTCCGTTTAGCATATTGATCGTTATGGGTGTGTTGCTGTTCGCCGTTGGTGCGTTGATGTTCCGCAGACGGTTTGCATAGGAGAAATGAAATGAGAATTTTAGATTTAGCCCTCAAAGATTTATCACAAATGTTCCGTGACAAACGCTCGTCGTTGTTCCTGCTTGTTATGCCGATCATGTTCACATTCTTTATGGGATTTGCCTATGGAAGCGGACAGGAAAACAGCGAAGCCGTGGATCATCGGATTCCGCTCGCTCTTGTCGACCCCGAACCTGAATCTCGTTTAAATAAAATGTTCCACACCCGATTAAACGCCTCCGATTCGATCCGCATCGTTTCGATGAACGAAGACGAAGCCATGGATGCTCTTCATAAAGGCGAAGTGGCTGGGGTGTTGATCGTCCCTGTTGGGTTCAGTGAGCAGGTTGAGGCGGGGGAAGAAACTCAGATGAATCTAATAGCAGATTCAGCCTCCAGTGATGGACAGTCACTTTATCAGCTTCTGCGAGTCCCAATATCCCAGTTGATGAGCGCGGTCGAAGTAGCGCAGATCAGTGCGGATGTACAGTCGAACCTCGATGAATATGATCCATCCATTGAACTGGCGTGGAGCAAATGGGACGAGAACTCAAAGGTTAGTTTAGTACGCATCGAGCAGGCTGTTGCAGAAGAAGCCGAGTCAAACGACTGGACTGGCGGTAATCCGTATAATCAGGCATCACCTGGCATCCTTGTACAATTTGCGATCATTGGGCTGATCACTTCGGCACAGATCGTTGTGTTGGAGAAAAAGTCTCGCACGTTGCAACGTTTGATCACAACTGCCATGAAGCCATGGGAAATCATCACAGGTCATATGCTGGCGATGTTTACGCTGACCTTTATGCAGATCGCATTGTTGGTTGTGTTTGGGCAGTTGTTCTTGAAAGTGAATTACATGCGTGAGCCACTCAGTATTTTGTTGGTATCAGTGACATTGGGTTTGTGGGCCGCTTCGATGGGATTGCTGATCGGTGTGTTTGCCAAAGAAGAACAGCAGGTCATAATGTACGCGATGATCGCCATGTTCGTGTTCTCAGGGTTGGGTGGGACATGGTTCCCATTGGAAGCCAGCGGTGGCGCGTTTGCAGCACTCGGAAGGATGATGCCTTCTTATTGGGCGATGAACGGCTATCAAAATATCCTGATCCGCGGGCTGGGGTTGGAATCCGTATGGACGGCAGTTGGTATGTTGTCCGCGTACGCCGTCTTTTTCTTCGTGTTGGCGGTATGGCGGTTTAGAAAAATGGACGTGTAGCCCCTTGATTGATCGTAAAGCGATGAATAGGCATGGGCAGATCGACTGTCAGATGGAGCCGGTGTTGGGCGGCAGTTCTTAAAATTACTGCAATGATATTCAACCTGCCTTGACCGCTACAAAATTGGC
>DATDAG010000139.1:0-27909 GCA_036525495.1 Anaerolineales bacterium | reverse complement strand
CCTGGCGGTTCTCGGACGAACCTGAACATTGGAGCTATTCGATTGTCAAGGTACAAAAAACAAAAACATATCTCGGTGCAAAACTCTCAAGAACTTTCAGTTGCTATCCGCTTTCCTGGAGTTTCGCACCACGAACTGATTAAGGAAATGATATGTGACTTCCTGCATCCCCTCCTGCTGGGGTATGATTTTATCCAGTTCTGGAGAACTGTTTTTTGCTCAACAATTGACCAGATGCCCTCTTTATAAGACACTACTGTTGACGGTGCTGGGGAATTAGTTATAATTACATACTTAGCAAGACGCAACACTGCACACAAGGAACTGATATTTAGTAGCAGAGTTGTTGCGTAAAACCTTGGCTAAGAAAGGAGGTTCGAAAGGGAGAACATATATCGTTGAGCAAGTGAAGAAGTAACCTTACGTTTCAAACCTAAATTTTTAAGGAGGAGGATTCTGATGAAGAATCGAATAATGACGTTACTGGGTCTGTTGATCGCTGTGAGCATGGTGCTCGCCGCATGCGGACCCGCTGAAACAGCCACCACTGAGCCTGATGCTCCTGCGGCGCCTACCGAGGTTCCTGCGGCAGCGCCAGATCCCACCGCTGTTCCCGAACCGACTGCGGTTCCGCGCACCACGCGCCGCGGCGGCTGGCTTGATTCGGTGACCATGGTTGCCATTTCACCGGATGCGGTTGTGACCCAGCTCCAGGCTGGTGAAGTTGACATCTATGCGTCTGCCTTGGGCCGCGCTGAAGATTTCAAATCCGCCCAGGCGGCTGGTTTGCAGTACAAGCAGGTGTTTGGTGGCTATTACGAACTCACCTTCAACCCCTATGGCGGCGGCGATAATGGCGCCGTCTTCGATGCGTCCACCGGCGCGCTCAACCCCTTCGCTGTCCCTGCTATCCGCGAAGCGATGAACATGCTGGTTGACCGCGACTACATCGTCCAGGAAATTTATGGGGGTCTGGCTGCGCCCAAGTTCTTCCCGATTAACAGCGCATTCCCCGACTATGCCCTGCTGGCTGATGTTGCCCGCAAACTCGAAGCCCAATATGCCTTCAACCCTGACAAGGCTAAAGAGACCATCGACGCTGAAATGGCTGCCCTCGGTGCCGAAATGGTGGATGGCAAATGGAACTTCAACGGCGAACCTGTCACCTTGATCTTCATCATCCGTAACGATGGTGACGGCACACGCCTGCCGATCGGTGACTATGTCTCCAATCAGCTTGAAAATATCGGCTTCACCGTGGACCGCCAGTACAAGACCTCATCCGAGGCTTCCCCGATCTGGATCCGCGGCAATCCTGCCGATGGCTTGTGGCACCTCTACACCGGCGGCTGGATCACCACCGCTGTAAGCCGCGATGATGGAAGCAACTTCCAGTTCTTCTATACCCCCAAGGGCTTGGGTCAGCCGCTCTGGCAGGCATACAAACCCGCCGCAGACTTCGATGCCATTGGCGACACACTCACATCCAACGATTTCTCGGATCTTGCCGAACGCCGCGACCTGTTTGCACAGGCGCTCGAATTGTCATTGAAAGATTCTGTTCGCGTATGGTTGGTTGACCAGAAAGCATTCAGCCCCTTCAATCAGGGTATTTCTGTCACTGCCGACCTGGCGGGTGGCATTCAAGGCGCTCAGTTGTGGGGCTTCACTGCCCGCTATGACGGACAGGAAGGCGGCGACCTTACGTTCGCCATGTCTGACCTGTTGGTCGAGCCTTGGAACCCGGTTGCTGGTTCAAACTGGGTGTACGACACCGCTCCCAAACGCGCCACCGCTGACTATGGTGTGATCAACGATCCGTACACCGGTCTTGCCTGGCCCCAGCGTATCGAGTCTGCCTCTGTGACCGTCAAAGAAGGCTTGCCTGTGGGCAAGACATTGGATTGGGTCTCCTTCGAGTTTGCTCCCGAGATCCAGGTTCCTGCTGACGCGGTTGCCGACTGGGATGCCGATACCCAGAGCTTCATCACCGTGGGTGAGAAGTTCCCCGAAGGTGTCACTGCCCTGCGCAAGAGCGTCGTCACATACCCGGCCGATTTCTTCGATACCTACACATGGCATGATGGCAGCCCCTTCTCTGCGGCTGACTTTGTCATGTACTGGATCATGCAGTTCGATCGCGCCAAGGAGACCAGCCCCCTGTACGATGAAGGCTATGTCTCCACGTTTGATTTCTTCATGTCAAACTTCAAAGGCTTCCGTATCACTTCCACCGACCCCTTCACCTTTGAGTATTACTCCGACCTGTATGCATTGGACGCAGAACTCAATATCACCGATAGTTGGCCCGCATACGGCTTTGGTGATGCGCCCTGGCACATGATCGCCATGGGTAACAGAGCCGAAGCTGCCGGCGAACTCGCATATAGCGCAGACAAGGCTGACGCCAATGCCGTTGAGTGGATGAGCTTCATTGACGGTCCGAGCCTCGAAGTCTTGGGCCGGCACCTCGACGAGGCTGAAGCCGAAAGCTTCATCCCCTATGCCGCCACCCTGGGTCAGTACATCACCGCCGAAGAAGCCGCCGCCCGCTATGCCAACATGAAGACATGGTTTGGTGAGCACGGTCACTACTGGGTCAACAGTGGTCCTTACTACCTCGACAAAGTGTTCTCTGTTGAGAAGACCCTTACCATCCGACAGAACGCCAACTATATCGACCTGGCTGACGAGTGGGCTGGCTTTGCCACCCCGAAAGTTGCCGAAGCCGAAGTTGATGGCGAAGGCCGCGTTACCATCGGTCAGGAAGCCGTATTCGATGTCTTTGTTACCTTCGAAGGCGAACCTTACCCGTCTGGCGACATTGCCGAAGTCAAGTTCCTGCTCTTTGGCGCCAATGGTGCGCTGGCTGCTACCGGCCTTGCCGAAGCGGCTGGTGATGGACAGTACACGGTGACCCTGGGCGCGGATGTAACATCCAAACTAGAAGCCGGCTCCAACAAGCTCGAAGTTGTGGTTGTCTCCAAGCTGGTCAGCATCCCGACCTTTGCACCGTTCGAATTCGTGACTGCCCCGTAAGGCTGAAGCAAATCACATAGTTACTAGGATAGGGGCAAGGGCAACCGTCCTTGCCCCTATCGCTACCCCTATCACTCATGTGAATTTTTAGGAGTGAATTATGAGTACAGAAACCCAAACTCTTTCATCCGACCAGCCTATCGAGATCAAGCGTAAAACATTTTCGAGCACGTTGGTACGCGTTTCCAAATATACTGGTTTGCGGCTGGTCACACTGTTTGTAACGATTGTGATCGGAATCTATCTCACCATCCTGATCGCCAACATGGGCGGTTTTGTGGATGAAATCCTGCGCGGCGAGATACGCGAGCGTATTTCCATCGAAATTTCCATTAATCCGGTGTTTCGCGATTACAGTGTAGAGGAACGCAGCGGCCTTATCGATAAACGGATTGCCCAGGAGGAAGAACGCCTCGGTCTGAACCGTCCGTTTGCCCTGCGAAGTTTCAGCTTCCTGTCCAATGCGTTAACCTTAAACTTGGGGCGTTCATTGAATATGACCAGTGATACGGGTTCAAAGCAGGTCAAACTCATCATCCTCGAACGCCTGCCTTCAACGCTGCTATTATTTGGCATAGCCAATCTTTCCCTGTTCTTTTCCAGTGTTTTCATTGCATTGGGGTTGTCGAGACATTATGGAAGTCTTTGGGATAAGATCATCCTGATCCTGACTCCCACATCAGCGGCTCCCCCATGGTTCTATGGGCTGTTTCTCATCTTGATTTTTGCCGCCCTCTTTCAGGTTTTGCCTTTTGGGGGAATGGTCAGCGCCCCTCCGCCAGAGAACTGGTTCGATTATTCGCTAAGCGTCCTCGAGCATCTGATACTTCCGGTTTCGGCATTGATCCTGGCTTCCATTTTCCTGAGTATCTACAATTGGCGAACGTTCTTCCTGATCTATTCCAGTGAAGATTATGTGGAAATGGCAAAAGCCAAGGGTCTGAATTCACGAGATATTGAGCGGCGTTACATCCTGCGTCCAACATTGCCAACCATCATCACAAGTTTTGCATTACTGCTCATCACCCTGTGGACGGGGGCGATCATTACCGAAGGGGTGTTCAACTGGCCGGGGCTGGGGCGCACCCTGTTTCGTGCCATTGGTTTATACGATACCCCCGTGATCGTTGGTTCGACCATCATCTATGCCTACCTGTTGGCGATCACGGTCTTTTTGCTTGATGTAGTCTACGCTCTGGTTGATCCCAGGGTCAAAGTGGGTGGGTCAAGCTCATGAAAGCGTTTCTAAATACATTCAGGGAAATAACACGTTACCCTTCAGCCATTGCCGGGTTGACCATCATCGGTATATTGATCGCTGTTTCCATCTATGCATTGACGACCATCCCGTATGATGAAGCGGTTCGTTTATGGCGTGGCGGTGAAGATATTTGGTATGCAAACCCGAAAAATGTACCGCCAGCCTGGTTCAATTATTTCTCCAATAAAAAACAGCCGGTTACTCTTACCATCAGTAGTGAACGCGGAGAGGCTGAAAAGGAAATAGAAACTGGCGGTGGGGAGACGCATGACATCAATATTCTTTATACATTCGACTACGAATATGATGATTTTCCCACGGAACTAACCTTTTTTTTCACCAGTAAATTTGAATCGAAATCCCCCTTTGCAGCCATCCGCTGGATCACACCTGACGGACGCGAACTGCGGGTGGCGGATTTTGGTGTTAATGCCCGCCAGACCTACCGTGCTTCTCAGGATGAAAAACTTAAACGCCGACTTGGTGGTCTGGCTCCTGAAATTGGACTGTTTGCCGATCCCGATTCTGACCCTGAGAACCCGGTCCCATTGAAGGGAACGTATCAAATCAAGATCGAAGGCGTTGCCTTTGAGACCGACTCAGATATCAATGCCGAATTTGTGATGCAGGGAAAACTGGCAGGGCTTGCCGGTACCGACCATTTACGACGTGATCTGACAGTCCCGCTATTATGGGGTACCCCGGTCGCCCTTGCCTTCGGGTTATTGGCTTCTGTCGGAACAGGGGTATTGACCATGATCATTGCGGCTTTTGGAGTGTGGTATGCGGGCTGGGTGGATGAACTTATTCAGAGGATTACCGAGATCAATCTGGTACTGCCCTTTCTCTCCATCCTGATCATGGTCGGTACATTCTATTCGAAAAGTATTTGGACCATCTTGGGCGTGACCATTCTGCTTAGTATCTTTACGGGTGCCATCAAGAACTACCGCGCCATATTCATGCAGATCAAAGAATCCACATACATCGAAGCGGCGCGTGCCTATGGCGCAGGCGATATGCGTATCGTATTCCTGTACCTTATCCCGCGAATCATCCCACTGCTGATTCCGGGTCTAATATCGAACATCCCTGCTTTCGTTTTCCTCGAGGCATCCCTTGCAGTTCTAGGATTGGGTGACCCTGTCCTGCCGACCTGGGGCAAGATCATAAATAATGCCCTGGTGAACGGCGCTCTCTACAATGGTCTGTACTATTGGATTCTACAGCCTGCCATTTTGCTCATGATTACCGGATTGGCTTTTGCGATGCTTGGATTTTCACTGGACCGCATTTTCAACCCCAGACTGCGAGGTCTATAAATCATGGTGCAAAACGATAAACTTTTACAAATAAAAAACCTGACATTACACTTCCGCACACAGAAGGGCGATGTGCAGGCTGTGGACGGGGTCGATTTTGAACTTGATTACAACCGTGCAGTTGTAATTCTTGGTGAGTCTGGTTGTGGAAAGACTTCACTTGCCAAAGCCATTCTTCGCCTGTTGCCCCGAAATGTCGGTAAATATTCCGGCTCGATCATGTTTGAAGGCAACGATGTCATGGCGTTGGATGACGAAGAATACCGTAAGAATGTGCGCTGGGTAGCCATGTCGCTTGTCCCACAGGCGGCAATGAATGCGCTCAATCCTGTTATACGTGTGGGTGACCAGGTTGCAGAGCCAGCCATGGTTCACCTGGGTTTGAGCAAGGAGGATGCACTTCAACCCGCCTTGAAAATGTTCCGGCATGTCGGCGTCCCGGATGATTTTATTGACCGTTATCCTTTCGAGTTGAGCGGTGGTATGCGCCAGCGTGTTGCCATTGCGATGGCACTGGTGACTTCGCCGGGCCTTATCGTTTTGGATGAACCGACCTCCGCGTTGGATGTTCTCACACAGGCGAATATCTTTAACGTCCTTAAGCGCATCAAACAGGAACTCGGGACCAGTTTCATCCTGATCACACATGATATTGCCACCTCCAGTGAACTGGCGGACGATGTTGCGGTGATGTATGCCGGGCAGATCGTGGAAGTGGGCGATGCAAAGAGGTTCTTTAATGCGCCACTCCACCCATATTCGGAAAAACTGATGGCAAGTGTGCCGCGTCTGCGCCAGGAAAAGGACCCGGATTTCATTATGGGACAGCCTCCCAGCCTCATCAACCCGCCGACAGGCTGCCGGTTTGCATCACGCTGTCCCAAACGTTATGAGAAATGCGAAGAAGAACCGCCTGTTATCGAACAGGATGGCCGCAAAGTTAAATGCTGGCTGTATGCATAATTGATCTTAGGAGTATGATGATATGAGCACAGAAACAAATAATACAGCCGTCGAAAAAGTGAAAAAGAACAACAACGTCTTGGTCTCTATTCAGCAGTTGCGCGTATGGTTCGAATTGCGGCGATTCGGTTTTGGCCACGCCGGTTGGGTGCGCGCGGTGGACGGCGTCAGCTTTAACCTGGCTGTTGGAGAGGCAATAGCAGTTGTCGGTGAGAGCGGATGCGGCAAATCCAGCCTGATGAAGAGTATTTTGGGTCTTTACACACCGACCGAAGGCGATATCCTCTTTGAAGGGACGAAGATGAGCGAGTATGATCGCGCCAAGAAGCGCTGGTATCACTCGCGGGTCGGTTACATCCAACAGGATCCTTACGGTGCATTACCGCCTTTCATGTCCATTTTCCGTATCCTTGAAGAGCCTCTAATCGTTGCTGGCATCAAGGATAAGGCTGAACGTGAACAACGAATCATGAAAGCCATGGAAGAGGTCAAACTGACACCGCAGGATGATTTCCTGCCGAAGTTCCCGCACATGCTGAGCGGGGGGCAGCAACAGCGCGTGGTCATTGCGCGTGCCATGATCATGGAGCCCAAACTCCTGGTTGCGGATGAACCGGTCTCCATGTTGGATGCTTCGGTCCGGGTGGAAGTTCTCAAACTCCTGCGCAACCTTCAGGAAAGCCATAACCTGTCGGTCATCTACATTACACATGATCTCGCGACCGTCAGTTATTTCTCGGAACGCATCTTCGTGATGTACGCGGGGAAACTGGTTGAAAAAGCCGGGGTGCAGCAGTTACTGCACAATGCACTGCATCCCTATACCCATGCCTTGCTGGCGGCGACTTCCGACCCCGATGCGGACAATGCAACGAGGTTTCGCGATGTCCCTCCGGGTGAGCCGCCGAGTCTGGTCAAGCCGCCTGCCGGGTGCCGCTTCCATCCTCGTTGTCCCAAGGCGATCAGCGGGTTGTGTGATGAGCAGGATCCGCCTGATTTCGAGCCGGAACCCGGTCATTTGGTTGCCTGCTGGCTCTACAAGTAATGCTTGACCATCCTGAACGACTGCTTCCCATTGCGGTAATCCTTCTCTTGTTCGGCTGCATCATTCCGTTCCTGATGGTGACGCAAGCCATTGGGTCAACATTCTTTTTGAATTTCCTGTCCTTTGCCGCTTCGTTGGCGGGGTTGTTCATGGGCATCATAGGCATTGCCATGCAACGCCTTAAGACTAAGAAAGAGGAAGAAAAGGATAGGTACGAGTAGACTAAATTCCAAATTTACATAAGTGCGTCGCACATTACGGTCGGGATTGGATAAAGCCGACCGGGAAAGTGCGGCGTATTTTCATTGTAACGGCAAGTTCAAATGGATGTCGTGATGTTGTTCAGTCAGAACTGTATATCCTACTGGAGTATTGTCACCGAGAACACCGTGGGATGGTTTTTCTTGTTTATTCAACATATTGACGCCCCTACGGGCATCCTCCGATTGACTTGCTTTGATAATTAGGTATAATTCCCCCGCTTGGTTCTCTGGAACTGTATGATTCAATACTCCACTCATGACAAAGGAATCCAATAATGCCCGATACCATTCTTGATGTGCAAGGGCTTGAGACTGTTTTTAAAACTCCGGATGGAATAGTCCACGCGGTTAATGGTGTTTCATTTGAATTGAAGGAAGGGGAAACGCTTGGCGTGGTCGGTGAAAGCGGATGCGGCAAGAGCGTCACAATGCTTTCTGTTCTTGGCTTGATACCCAACCCTCCGGGTAAAATCGTTACAGGCAAGGCATATTTTAATGGTCAGGATCTTTTGAAAATGTCGCGCGATGAGATCCGCCATGTGCGCGGCGCGCAGATCAGTATGGTTTTTCAGGATCCGATGACTTCCCTTAACCCTGTATTGACCGTGGGACTCCAATTGATCGAAACCTTGATGTTGCATCTTGGCATGACGAGAAAACAGGCCGAGGACAGGTCTGTTGAATTGCTGGAGATGGTGGGTATTCCAAATGCCAAGGAACGATTGAGCGATTATCCCCATCAATTTTCCGGTGGTATGCGTCAGCGTGTGATGATCGCCATGGCGCTGTCTTGTTCGCCACAACTGTTGATTGCGGATGAGCCAACCACCGCGTTGGATGTGACCATCCAGGCTCAGATCACGGACCTGGTCAAACGCCTGCGCGAAGAACTGGGCATGGCAATCATCTGGATCACTCATGACCTTGGAGTTGTAGCCGGGCTTGCGCAACGCGTGATCGTTATGTATGGCGGATTTATTATTGAGGAGGCGCCTGTCAAGGAACTGTACGAAAATCCTCGTCATCCGTATACAATTGGTCTGTTGGGGAGTCTGCCGCGCGTTGATGAAGATGAACACAGGAGTTTATATTCCATTGATGGTCTTCCTCCCATGCTTTTTGAGAAACCCAATTCCTGTCCATTTGCCCCCCGCTGTAAATGGGTTATGGAGCTTTGCTGGCAGGAAAATCCTGTGCTCGAATCGATCACGCCTGACCATGGCGTAGCTTGTTGGGTGGATGTTAGTAAAGATGGATCGCGCTGATATGTCCAACGATAATGTTTTACTTCATGTCCAGAATTTGGTCAAGCACTTTCCTATCACCAGGGGGCTCTTGCAGCGGCAGGTGGGCGCAGTGCGTGCCGTGGACGATATCTCCTTCACTGTGAAGCGCGGTGAGACCCTGGGCTTGGTGGGTGAATCAGGTTGCGGTAAGTCCACAACAGGGCGCGCCGTACTGCAATTGCATAAACCCACTTCAGGTAGTGTGATATTAGATGGTGCGGATCTAACAAAACTCAGAGGTGAAGACCTGCGCATTATGCGCCGTAAAATGCAAATGATCTTTCAGGATCCTTATGCTAGTCTGAATCCGAGGATGAGTGTGGGGGAAATTGTCGGTGAACCATTACTGGTGCATAATGTTGCATCCAACTCGGATGTCAAAGAACGTGTCAGACATTTGCTTGATATCGTAAAACTCAACCCATCCTTTGCAAACCGCTATCCACATGAGTTTTCAGGAGGCCAGCGTCAGCGTATCGGCATTGCACGCGCCTTAGCACTCCAGCCTTCCTTCATTGTTTGCGATGAACCGATATCCGCGCTCGACGTATCCATCCAGGCGCAGGTCGTAAATCTGTTGGAGGATCTTCAGGAGCAGTTCAACCTTACTTATCTGTTTATTGCGCATGATCTCTCAATGGTTCGTCATATAAGCGACCGGGTGGCAGTGATGTATCTGGGCGTGATCGTTGAGTTGACCACACGGGACGAATTTTATAGAACCCCCCTCCACCCCTATTCTCAAGCTCTACTCTCTGCGGTTCCCATACCTGACCCCATATTAGAATCCTCCCGTAAGCGTGTCATTCTGGAAGGGGATGTCCCCTCGCCTGTAAACCCGCCTTCGGGGTGCCGCTTCCGCACACGATGCCCGATCGCTGAAGCAAGATGCGCTGAATCGCGCCCTGAATTCCGTGAAGTGAAACCAGGTCATTTTGTAGCCTGTCATTTGGTTTCATAGCATAAGCAAAGAACCAAAACCGTCTACCGTATGTAGAAGAAAGATTTGTTGTTCTTGTTGAAAATACCTTATGCATTAAATTTAACCCAATGATTAAGGAGGTGGTCGCTGTTTGCCAGATAAATTAATATAGTCCAGAACCATATCGTACCCAAATTTAGACAAATTTTTGAGGAGAAGAAAAATGCGTAAACTGTTTTCGATTTTGAGCCTGCTGATTGTTGCGAGCATGCTCCTTGCCGCCTGTGGTGGCGCAGCTCCTACTGAAGAACCCGCACCGGCTGAACCTGCTGCCCCTGCACCGGCTGAACCTGAAATGATGACCTGTGATACACCGTTAATGGGTGCCGAACCCATGCACGCGGTCCAAGATCTGCGCGTGAATCTGGGAACCTACCCGGATATTATCGACCCCCAGAAGTCATCCTTCGTGAACGAGATTGCTCACCTGCAGTCGTTCTATGAGGGCTTGACGAAATTGAATGGGGATCTCGAAACTGTTCCAGGCGCAGCTGAAAGCTGGTCATACAATGACGATTCAACGGTGCTGACGTTCAAACTCCGCGACTGTCTTTCCTACAGCGATGGATCCCTGCTCAATGCTGAGCGCTTCCGCTATTCATTGCTGCGCAACATCAATCCCGAGACCGCTGGTGAATATGCTGCCATTACAGATGAGATCAACGGCGCTCCCGAATGGCGCGGCGGCGATGCTGCGGCGCAAGCCACCGTTGAGGAGAGCCTGGTCGCTTCCCACCCCGATGGTTCAGCCTGCACGGGTTATGAGGATCCTGAGTGCACCATCTTCACAATCACCCTCTCCCGCCCGGCTCCGTATTTCCACACCGTCATGGCGCTCTGGGTTACGTTCCCGGCCAAGGAAGAGCTGATCACCGAAGGCGGCGAGACCTGGTGGTTGGAAGCCAAATATCATACTGGCAACGGTCCCTTTATTCTGGAATCGATGGAACCCCAGGTTAGCGCCCGTATGGTCCCGAATCCCTACTACTGGGGTGGGCAGCCATCCTTTAATCTCGAATATTCCTATATCACTGATACTGCGGTAGCTTTTGAAGCCTATAAGAACGATGAATTCGATATAGTCGATCTGGCTTCAGAGGACTTTGATGTCATCATGGCTGATCCGGTTTTAAGCCAGGAAGCCGATATTTACCCTGGTTCCTGCACCTTCGCGGTCATGTTCCACCAATTGAAGGCGCCTTTTGATAATAAAGCAGTCCGCGAAGCATTCGCCTACGCCCTCGATCGCGATGCTTGGGTGAAAGATGTGTTGAAGGGACTCGGCGCCCCGACCTTGACCTGGATCCCGCCTGGATTCCCTGGATACCAGGAAGGCGAAACCCGCCTGGGCTTTGATGCAGCTAAAGCTGTCCAGACTTTGACCGATGCTGGTTACTCGGTGTCAGGTGGTCAATTGATAGGTCCCGATGGTGCAGCGATTGAAGTGGTTAATACCTTCAACGATACGCCGCGCAACCGCACACGCAATGAGTGGCTGGTCGCCAAGTGGAAGGAAGTTCTGGGTATTGATATCGCCCTGAACCCGGTTGAATCAACCACATATACCGCCCTGACGAAGGATGTCAACACTGCCCCGCAGATGTTCATCCTCGGTTGGTGTGCAGACTATCCGGATCCTCAGAACTGGCTGAGTGTGTACTGGAAGACCGGTGCCTTTGGCGAGCGCATTGCCTATTCCAACCCTGATCTCGATGCTCTGTTGGTAGAGGCTGACACCGAAGGCGATCCTGCAACACGTGCTGAACTTTACGCCCAAGCGCAGGATATGCTGGTGGCTGGCAGCCCGGTGGCGTTCATGTGGAACAACGTCAACCAATATCTGGTTAAGCCCTGGGTTAAGGGAATTGTTCAGACCCCCATGGACCCCGGCTACCCCGGCCAATACGAGCCAACACAGATCTACGTTGAAAAATAACCTTTGATGCCGTGATCGCACGGTTTATATGACAGATTGGTCGACTCCCCACAAGGAGTCGACCAATCTCCTCTGACAAATGTCAGCTTGTAAGAAGGCAAATGAACATGTTCACATATTTGATTAGACGTATACTCTGGTTGATTCCCGTCCTATTGATTGTTTCTGCAATTACATTTATTTTGATGCACAGCGCGCCTGGTGGTCCCTGGGATCGTGATTTGAATGCCAGACAGGTGGACCCATTGACGCAAAAATTACTGAACGAGTACTATGGATTGGATAAACCTCTCTGGCAGCAGTATGTTGCATACATCTTTGGCGACAAGGATAAAGATGGCAAATTCGTCTGTGGATTGGTATGTGGAAACATGGGACCTTCTTATCGCATCCGTGGGCGCGCAGTCCAGGATGTATTGTTCAAGCCGCCCGAGGGAAAATCGTTTTGGTACAGCCGGGCCGGCTATTCCGCCCGGTTGGGGCTGATCTCTCTCGGTTTTGCCATTGTTGTTGGAGTTCCAATTGGTGTGATTGCCGCACTCAGGCAGAACACAATTACAGATTATGTTAGCCTATTCGTGGCAACCATAGGAATATCTGTCCCCAGCTTCGTCATGGCTATTTTCCTGATCATTATTTTTGCATCCTGGCTTCATTTAATCAGCGTTGTGCCAAAGGAGTGGACAGGCATTCAACCATGGATATTGCCTGCGCTTGTCCTGGGTTTCGGAACCATGGCATTTACAGCCCGTTTGACACGAACTTCAATGCTTGAGGTTCTGCGTCAGGATTACATTCGTACGGCTCGCGCAAAAGGTTTGCAAGAACGGGTTGTCATTATCCGGCACATGATTCGCAACGCCCTTATCCCTGTAGTGACGATTCTGGGTCCTGCACTAGCTGGGTTGGTTACCGGTTCCTTTATCATCGAAACGATGTTTGGTTTTCCAGGCATGGGGCGAGCCTACGTTACTGCCATTGGACAGCGTGATTACTCTATGATCCTTGGTACGACATTGTTGTATGTGACACTGGTTTCCATCGCCAACCTGACCGTGGACTTTGTATATGTAGCGATTGACCCGCGCATTAAGTTAAGTGATTAGGTGATAAATGTATGAATCTATGTTAGGAGGTAGGTTGCCATGACTGAAATTGCTCAAACAGGGGCAAGGCATTCAATCCCTGATCTTCAGCTTCAGACTCCGTCCCGCAGTTTGTGGCAGGAGGCGTGGGCGCGTCTGTTTCGTAACAAGGCTTCTGTTTTTGGACTGATTGTCATTGCCTTTTTTCTTTTATTGGGGATCTTTGCACCATTCTTTGCTCCACATAACCCGTTGCAATTGAATAGCGGGAAGGATTTTCTGCCCCCGGCTTGGGTCGAGTTGCATGGTAGCAAGGTTGGCACCTCCGAATTTCTGCTTGGTACCGACACACTTGGACGAGATGTTCTCAGTCGTGTAATATATGGAGCCCGCGTCTCCATGTTGGTTGGTTTCCTGCCCACTATCATTATTTTGCTCATGGGCACAAGTATTGGCATGCTGGCTGGTTATTATGGGGGTCGCATTGACAATTTGCTCATGAGGATCACCGATATAATGTATGGCTTCCCGGATTTGCTGTTTTTTATCATCGCAATCGTTGCGCTCAGGGATACTTGGTTGGGAGATCTGATGAATGGTCTGGCACTCCTGTTTGTCGCGCTTGCCATAGTTAACTGGGTGGGGGTTGCCCGCATTGTGCGCGGGCAGGTTTTATCCTTGAAGGAAAAGGAGTTCATCGAAGCTGCACGCTGCATAGGTGTAACAGACATGCGCATTATGTTCCGCCACCTTCTTCCGAATGCACTTGGACCGATCATTGTCGTATCTGCTTTTACAATACCGAACATGATAATTACCGAAGCAATTCTTGGTTATCTCGGTCTGGGATTGAGACCGGCAACTAGCCTCGAATCTTTTTTTGTTACGAGTTGGGGCGCCTTATTGCTGGAAGGACAAACCGCGATCAATGCTCAACCTTATATGTTGCTTGCCCCCGCGCTTTGTGTGGCGCTGGTAGTGCTTGCCTTCACCTTCCTCGGTGACGGGCTCCGCGACGCACTTGATCCCCGCATGCGCGGCACGCAGTAGGATTTTTCCGGTCGATTCCGATAGGATTCAGGCAGTACCTGAATCCTATCTTTTTGGAATGTGTATATGAAGCAACCATTTTGCCCGATATTTTCAAAATCCATGTGAGGAAGAATCTTGCAGAAGCTTTACCCAATGTTGAGCGTGCTAGCGCTGGCTGTCGCACTCCTTGCCGCCTGCGGCGGAAACTTGGTAGTCAGTGAGTCCGCACCTCCCGCTTCCGAAGCGCCAATGATCACCGGTGAGGAGACTCCAGGAACAAAGTCGGCCGATCCCACCACCTTTGTCCAGGTCGTCTTTGGTGAACCGGAGACGCTTGATCCTGCCCTGGCTTATGATACTGCCAGCAATGCGGTCATTCAGAATGTGTATGAATCGCTGGTATTCTATGATGGCGTTCACACTGATAAATTTGTGCCCATGCTGGCTGAGTCATGGGAGATTTCGGACGATGGCACTGTCTACACTTTCAAGATTCGATCTGATGTGAAGTTCCATGAAGGACAGGATTTGACCGCTGAAGATGTTGCCTACTCTTTCCAGCGCGGTCTGCTGTTCGGCGGTTATAGCGGTCCGCAGTGGTTGTTGGCTGAACCGTTCTTTGGCGTCGGCAGGGATGATATTACCTGCATCGTTGATGGTTGTGCCTCCGCGAATGACCGTGAGTCTTTGATCGCCAACGACCCTGCTGTGCTCGCCGCTGCCTGTGAGAAAGTTAAGTCGGTGATCGCGGCAGACGAGTCTGCCGGTATTGTCACGATGACACTGGCACAATCGTGGGGACCGTTCATTCCTACCATCGCGCAGACCTGGGGGAGCATCTTGGATAAGGATTGGACAATTGCTAATGGCGGATGGGATGGTTCCTGTGACACATGGCAGGATTTCTATGCCGAGCCTTCAGAAAGCGATCCATTCTCTAGGATCACAAATGGCACCGGCCCGTTCAAGTTCGATTATTGGAATGTCAGCGAAGAACTTGTCCTGGTCCGAAACGAGGATTACTGGCGGGAGCCTGCCAAACTCGAGCGCATTGTCACCAAATATGTGACCGAATGGGGCGCCCGCTTTGCAATGATGCATGCGGGCGATGCCGATGTAGTGGCGGTCCCGGGGGAGAACCGTTTCCAGATGGATGCGTTGGTTGGCGAGCGCTGTGTGTTCGATGCTGACACGAATGAATACAGACCCTGCGAAGTAATCGACGCATCCCTGCCATATCGCCTGTATATCGGGCGCCCGGGCATCAGTCGCACAGATATATTCCTGAATTTCAACGTTGCTGAAGGTTCCAACTATGTCGGCTCGGGCAAGTTGGATGGCAATGGCATCCCGCTGGACTTCTTCTCTGATGTCCATATCCGCCGCGCCTTTGCTTACTGTTTTGATTGGGATGTATACATTAGTGATGTGTTCAACGGCGAAGCCGTTCAGGCTACCGTAGTGCCGCTGGCCGGCATGCCCGGTTACCAGCCCGATATGCCCGTGTATTCTTATGATCCTGGCAAGTGTGAAGCGGAATTCAAACTTGCCGATCTTGACAATGACGGTGTCCCCGCGGGTAACGATTCTGAAGGCGATGTATGGACCACCGGCTTCCGCCTCCAGGCTCTGTACAACCAGGGTAACACCAGCCGCCAGACGATTGCTGATATCCTTGCCATCAACATTGCCTCGGTTAACAATTTATTCGTGATCGAAACGGTGGGATTGCCGTGGCCGACTTTCCTGCGTACGATTCGCAATCGGCAGGCTCCTTACTTTGTGAGCGCGCACCTGGAGGATATTCACGACCCGCACAACTGGTATGTTCCATATCTGATCGGCACCTATGCCCAGGGGCAGAACCTGCCCGAAGACATGAAGAATCAATTCAAGTCTCTGATCAACCAGGGTGTGACGGAAACCAACCCTGACGCGCGTCAGGCAATCTATGAACAACTCAATCAGATATTTTATGAGCAGGCTCCAACAATTCTTCTTGCCGTGGGTACCAGTCATGGCTTCGAACAACGCTGGGTCAAAGGTACAATACTAAATCCGATCCACATCGGTTATTATTTCTATCCAATGTATAAAGAGTGATCAAAGGAAGAAAGATGATGAACTATCGATTTGTACACATTGTGGTTCTTTTGGCACTGGCTCTTTCCGCCTGTGCGCCGCAAGTGACAGAGATTCCCGTCATCCCTGATGCGCCTACGGAAGTTCACCTGACTCCCGTTTCTCCCGCACCAACGCCTGCCCCTCGTTCACTGACAGTTTGCCTCGGCGATGAGCCAACCACCCTGTACACATACGGAGGCTTGAACGCTGCCGCGCGCAGTGTGCTTTCCGCCATCTACGATGGACCGATGGATGTATCTGGTTATGAATATGAAGCAGTCATCCTTGAGAAGATCCCTGATCTTGAAGATGGTGACGCACAGGTTGGCTCGATCAATGTGAGCGCAGGTGATCTCGTAGTCGATTCGAATGGCACAGTGGTCTCCCTTGACACCGGCGTTCGCATCCGCCCAGGCGGTTGCCGCAGTGACTCTTGCGCGATCGATTACGATGGTTCCAGCCAGATCGAAATGGACCAGATGATCGTCACCTTCACCATGCTCGAAGGATTAACCTGGTCTGACGGTGAACCGCTCACGGCGGACGATTCAGTATATTCGTTCGATCTTGCAGCAAGCGACGATACGCCTGTCAGTAAATTCCTGTTCGACCGCACGCAGGTCTACGAAGCCGCAGACGAAGTGACCGTGCAATGGTGGGGACTGCCCGGCTTCATTGACCCCGATTACTACACCAATTTTTGGATGCCCCTTCCCCGGCACGAATGGAGCGAGTTCGACCCATCCAAATTGTTGGAGGTGGATGTGTCTACGCGCGCGCCGCTCGGATGGGGACCGTACATCATGGAAAGCTGGAAGCCCGGCGAAAGCATTCATCTCGCCAAGAACCTGAACTACTTCCGTTCCGAAAGCGGGCTCCCCAAGTTCGACGAATTGACCTACCTCTTCATGCCCGACGCGAATGCCGCCATAACCGCCCTCGTGGACGGGACCTGCGATGTACTCGATCCCTCCGTCAACCTGGACGGGCAGGTTTCCCTGCTCCAACAAATGCAGACCGATGGACAGGCGCAATTGCTCACCGCGCAGACCAATACGATGGAATGGCTTGGTTTTGGCATCCTCCACACATCCTACGATAACGGTTATAACTCAACCGGTTCGAACCCCGACCGCCCCGATCTCTTCGGTGACGTCCGCACACGCAAAGCGATTGCCTACTGTCTTGACCGGCAAAAGGTTGTAGATACCGTCCTCTTTGGGCTTACGCACGTGCCGGATAGTTACCTGTCCTTTGATCATCCACTCCATAACGGCAACCTGCAAACCTACGAATTCAACCCCGCTTCCGGTCGAGAGATACTCGAACAGGTCGGCTGGCTCGATCACGACAACGATCCCTCCACGCCGCGCCAGTCATTGGGTGTAACCAGAATTCCCAACGGTACGCCTCTTGTGCTGAATTACTACACAACATCTGCCACCCAACGGCGTCAGGTGGTCGAGATATTCACCCAATCACTTGCGGATTGCGGCATCGGCTTGAACACGATTTACCACACTGCCTCCGATTTTTACGCACAGGGACCGGTAGGTCCCCTCTTCGGGCGTCAATTCGATCTCGCGCAATATGCCATCGGTGTCAACACACTTGAGCCACAATGCAACTGGTTCACCACCGACCAAACCCCGAAGGAATCCAACAACTGGGTTGGTGCCAACATCAGCGGATTTTCTGATCCCGATTTCGATGCCACATGCGAAGGAGCGCTCCAGGTTCTGCCGAACGAATCTGAATATGCATCCCATCAGCGGGCGCAGGAAATCTTCGCGTTCGAACTTCCCTCCATCCCGTTATACATGCGGCTCAAAATCGCCGCGGCGCGGGACGATTTTTGCGGATTTACCCTCGATCCATCTTCGCCAGACGCGCTGGGAGATATCGAATTATTCGATCATGGAGCAGAATGCCAATAGGACGGCATGCGCTTTATCCCGCCCCGATACCTGCCTCAGATTCAACAAACATCGCCCCACCGACAGCTTGATTTATCGTTGTATGGCAAATTATTTGCTATAATGCCTTATCCCGAACATGGGAGCATCTCCTGATGAATAACAATAAACCTCTGTTGGAAGTCAAAGGACTCAAGACATATTTCTACACTGAGGATGGCATCGTCCGTGCAGTGGATGGTGTAGATCTTGAAGTGTATCCCGGGGAGGTACTGGGCCTGGTGGGTGAATCAGGATGCGGGAAGAGCGTTACGTCGCTTTCGATCATGCGGTTGATTTCCAAGCCTGGCAGTGTTGACGCGGGTGAAATCCTTTTGGATGGCGAGAATCTTCTTGAATTCCCCGAGGAGGAAATGATCAAGGTACGCGGCAATCGCATCTCGATGATCTTCCAGCAGCCGCAGACTGCCTTGAACCCCGTGTTCAAAGTTGGCGATCAACTGGCAGAAGTATTGGATGTCCACCAGGACCTGGGGAAGGCGGAAGGCTGGAAACGCGCCGTATCACTCCTGAAAATGGTCGGTGTGCCAGATCCCGAACGCCGCATCGAGGCATATCCGCATGAATTATCGGGAGGCATGGCACAGCGCGTCATGATCGCGATGGCATTGGCTTGTATACCTGAACTCCTGATCGCTGACGAACCCACCACTGCCCTGGATGTAACCATCCAGGCGCAGATCCTCGACCTGATGCGCGACATGCGCAAGGAAATGGGCACCTCTGTCATTCTCATCACGCATGACCTGGGTGTGGTGGCAGAGATGGCGGAACGCGTGGCTGTCATGTACGCGGGCGAGATCGTCGAACAGACCGATGTCAATACGCTTTTCGATGAACCTTTGCATCCTTATACACAGGGCTTGATCGGTTCCATTCCCATCCTTGGCGAGATCAAGGAGCGGCTGGACGTGATCCCCGGCTCCGTTCCCAACCTTGTCAACCTGCCGCCGGGATGCCGTTTTACGCCGCGCTGTCAGGCGCGTATAAGGCATAACCTCACCATTTGCATGGAACAAAAGCCGGACCTGGAAGAGATAAAGATGGGACACAAAGTGCGTTGCTGGTTATACCAAAGTGCAGAGGGGCATACTCCTCCGTTGAGAGCCGGTTAGTCCTCCCCTTATTGGAGCATGATATATGCCAAACGAAAACATTCATAACGGGGACATCCTTGTAGAGGTAAAAAGCCTGGTCAAATATTTCCCGGTTCGCGCGGGTCTGCTTCAGCGCGTGGTGAATCACGTCAAGGCTGTGGATGACCTCTCGTTCGTTGTGCGAAAGGGCGAGACACTGGGCTTGGTCGGCGAATCGGGTTGCGGTAAGACCACGGTCGGTCGCACCATGCTCCGTTTGATCGAGCCAACCTCCGGTTCGGTGATGATTCATGGTCAGGATGTTTTCTCGATGAAGCCTCGGGAACTGAAACTGGCGCGCCGTGAAATGCAGATCATCTTTCAGGATCCGTATGCCTCGCTCGATCCGCGTGTGCCGATTGGAGAATCCATCATGGAGGGGCTACATATCCACAAGGTGGGGACATCCAAGGAACGCGTCGAGATCATGCTGGAGACAATGAAAAAAGTGGGTCTCGAGGATTATCATGCCCGTCGTTATCCTCATGAATTCTCCGGTGGTCAACGACAACGCATTGGTATTGCGCGCGCCCTGGCGTTGCGCCCCAGATTCATCATTTGCGATGAGCCGGTCTCGGCATTGGATGTATCCATCCAATCCCAAGTCTTGAATATTCTAAAGGACCTGCAAGGAGAGTTTGGGCTTACCTATCTGTTCATTGCACACAACCTATCCGTGGTCGAACATGTTTCAGACCGCGTAGCGGTGATGTATCTCGGAAAGATGGTCGAGTTGACCACGCGCGAGGAATTGTTTCGCAACCCGTTGCATCCTTATACAAAAGCATTGATGTCTGCGATACCTGTTCCCAACCCGCGCATGAAGAGACAGCGCGTCATTCTCAAAGGCGATGTGCCAAGCCCGCTCAACCCTCCCAAGGGATGTCGTTTCCACCCGCGTTGTCCGGTGGCAATGGATAGATGCTCGCAGGAGGAACCCGTGTTCAAGGAAGTCGCTCCTGAACATTGGGTGGCGTGCCTGCTTGTGGAATAAAGGATGGAGTTTCGTATATGACCGCTCCATGCATTCTTCTCGTTGACGACCAGCGCGATATTGTCCGGCTGCTCCATTCCACCCTGCAAACACTAGGGCATGCGTTGGATATTGTGGATGCGCCCTCCGGTGAGGAGGCTTTGCTTGAAGCGTCGCGCCGCAAAGTGGATCTGCTGGTAGCGGATTACCTCCTGCCCGGCATCTCCGGCGTTGAATTAATGCGCAAGATCAAAGCGCGCAACCCGGATATGCGCGTCATCTTCATCTCCGGCATGACGGAACGCAAAGCGCGTGACGAGATGTTGAACGCAGGGGCGGTGGCAATTTTCGACAAACCCATTCCGCTTGCTGATTTTCTCGATGCCGTGGAACGTTCTCTTGGTTTGGTGCGCACGATTTTCCCGATGGAAACAGCCAAGGAGGCGGAGGAACATCGCCAGTCTCTTTCAGAGTTGCTGGGTGGGTTCCGGCAGAAGATCAAGGCAGATGCGGTCTTTCTCATCAACGACCGTGGGCGTGTCCTTGCCCGGGCAGGTGACCTGTATGACAGCAGCATGGAAGTCTCCCTGCTGGCGGCGCTGATGGGAATCTATTCCGCCGCGTTCAAGGTCTCGCGCATTATCCGCCAGGAGCACCTCGATAATTACCATGTCTTCCGCGGCGGCGACAATGATCTGATCCTGATACCTGTGGATAGTTCACATGCGCTGTTGCTGGCTGGCAAGGAACTTGCCAATTCAGACCGCATTCTCCAAACAGTGGAGGGTATGTTGTTCGTGCGCGGTGATGTGGAAAATATATTGAAGTCGCTTGGGGTTGTGGCTCCGGAAGATGGTGCAGAACCAGCCGTCCCTGTGGATGAGGCGGAGCCAATGATGTTCATCCCAGTCGAAGAAGAGGAATCTGAACCGGAGGTGGATGTCGAGGAGTTGTTCGCAACTGCCAGCAAGCAGAAGAGCGTACAAGACCCGGACGCGTTCTGGGATGATGCAGTCGCAAAGACTGGTAATATTCCGATCAATCCTGATGTAATCACATTCGCAGACGCACAGAAACTTGGGTTGAAGCCCGGCGAAGCGCCCATTAAAGTCACGGGTCCCTTGCGCTCGACAGGCGCTTTGAAGAAGAAACAACATGGTGTCTTGTGATACAATATCGTCCGCATTGGGGCATGGTGCAATGGCAGCACACCGGCCTTTGGAGCCGTGGATCTTGGTTCGAATCCAGGTGCCCCAGCTAATTCCCGCTTTTGCGGGGCTTATTTTCAAAACAGGCTTCGCATTGTGGGAGCCTGTTTTTATGTTTCTCCCTCACCCTTTGCCCTCTCCCACAGGGAGAAGGTTGGGGTGAGGGTATTTGGAGACGATATGAAAATCACCGCGGTTTTATTGGCGGCGGGTCAGGGAACCCGCATGAAATCAGATCTGCCGAAAGTCCTGCATCCGTTGTGCGGCAAACCTATGATATGGCATGTGCTTGAGTCTCTGAAGGTGGTGACCACCGAAACGCCCGTGGTTGTGGTTGGTCATGGCGCGCAGGAAGTGATAAAGTATCTGGGCGATTCAGCCCAATCCGTTTTACAGGATCCACAACTCGGCACGGGACACGCGGCGATGCAGACGGAATCCCTGCTCATAGGTAAAACGGACGTAGTCATTGTGACGTATGCAGATATGCCCCTCCTGCGCGGCGAGACATTCAAGCAACTGGTGGAGACACAACGCCTCAATGCTGGACCGTTCAGCCTGTTGACCGTCATCGCAGACAACCCGCGCGGCTTTGGACGCATCGTTCGAAAACCCGGCGGGACAGTAGCTGCAATCATTGAGGAATATGTTGCCACATCCGAGCAAAGACAGATCAAGGAGTTGAATGTCGGCGCATATTGCTTCAATGCGGACTGGCTTTGGGGCGCGTTAAAGCGCATCCAGAAGAACCCGAAAAAGGGAGAGTACTATCTGACGGACGTGGTTGAGATCGCAGTAAACGATAACCTGCCTGTGCAGGCTGTGGTGCATGACGACTTCATCGAAACGATCGGCATCAATACGCGTGTGCATCTCAGCGAAGCGGAAGCCGCCATGCGACAACGTATCAATCGGGACCATATGCTGAACGGCGTATCCATGATGGACCCGGCCTCGACGTATATCGAGGCAGGTGTGAAGATCGGGAAAGACACGACCATCCTGCCGAATACCTATATTCACGGGAATACAGTGATCGGTGAAAGGAACATGATCGGACCGAACACAATTATCCGGGACACAACGATCGGAAATGGATGCAGAATACTTGCATCCGTCATGGAAGGCGCGATGCTGGAAGACGATGTGGATATGGGTCCCTTTGCAAGGTTGCGGAAGGGCGCCCATTTGAAGGATCACGTTCACATGGGTAACTTTGGCGAAGTAAAAGATTCCACACTTGGCGAAGGCGTCAAAATGGGACATTTCTCGTACATCGGCAACGCAGACATCGGCGCGCATACCAACATTGGTGCGGGCACGATCACAGCGAATTACGATGGCGAGAAGAAACATGCAACCATCATTGGGGAGGATGTGTTTATCGGTTCGGATACCATGTTGGTTGCCCCGCTTGAGATTGGGAATGGCGCTCGCACAGGTGCAGGCGCGATTGTCACAAAGAATGTGCCGGATGATACACTTGTGGTCGGCATGCCTGCGCGTGCAATCAAGAAATTGGAAGGAAAGAAAAAGAGCAAGTAATACGTATTGCATAAGGATACAAAATGTCCCTCACTAAACAGGAAAAGCAGTCCCTCATTGACCTTGCCAATACCGCCCGGCAACGCGCGTATGCCCCGTATTCGAAGTATCCTGTAGGTTCCTCGCTCCGCACAAAGACGGGGCGTGTCTTTACTGGCGTCAACGTGGAGAATGCCGCGTATCCGCAGACCATGTGCGCGGAACGAATCGCGATCTTCAAGGCGGTTTCCGAAGGCGAGACTGAGTTCGAGGTCATTACAGTTGTAACCGACAACGGCGGTTCGCCATGCGGTGGTTGTCGCCAGGTGATGGCGGAATTTGGGCTCGATGCCCTTGTCATTCTGGCGGATGGAAAAGGCAGGGTCGTTGAAGAGATAACAGTAAAAGATTTACTGCCGGGCGCCTTCACGCCGGAGCAGTTGAAAACCGGACTTTCCGGTGATTGAGTAGGCGGCGTGGTTTTTTCCACTCTTCGTCCTACCCGACCTCCTTCGTATCGAAAACACCCCATGCCTCCAACAAAATTCCGTTCCATTCGTGTGGATGCCGTCGTACTTCGTCATAGTGACTATGGCGAAGCCGACCGCTTGTTGACGCTGTACACGCGACAACTTGGGAAGACGCGCGCTATCGCAAAGGGCGCGCGCAAGATCGCATCGCGCAAGGCAGGGCATATCGAACCGTTCACGCATGTAAAAATGCAACTCGCAAAGGGACGTGATATGTTCGTCGTCACCCAGGCTGATACAGTGGACGCCTACCTGTCTCTACGCGATGATCTAATCCTTACGAGTCATGCATCCTATTTGCTTGAGTTGCTGGATCGGTTCACCTACGAGGATGCAACTGAGAATCTATCTATTTTTCGTTTGTTGACGGATACCCTCTCCCGCCTCGCATCAAACCCGGACGTGTGGCTTGTCATCCGATATTATGAGATGCGCCTGCTCGATCATCTCGGCTTTCGCCCCCAACTCTTCGAATGTGTCAACTGCGGACGTGAGATCACAGCCGAAGACCAGTTCTTTTCGTTCAGCGCGGGCGGTGTGATCTGTCCGCGTTGCGGGCAGGGATTGCCGAATATCAAGCCGATTTCGGTGGATACGCTCAAGTACCTGCGCCACTTCCAACGCTCCAGTTACGCGGAGGCTTCTCGTGCCAAGCCCAGTCTCGAGGTCCAGAAAGAGGCGGAGAGTCTCATGCAGAACTATTTCACTTATCTGCTCGAGCGTGAGTTGAACACCCCCGGTTTCCTGAAAAAAATCAGATCATAGTGCTGGCTGTAATATCCAGAGGGTGAACCGGGTAATAACGATCATGGAGACGGTATAATCCCCCTGATTTCTTTTGGCGGTCAATTGATGTCACTATCCACACTCCTGTCCACTTTTGCAAATAACATTCTCCCGATTATCCTGCTTGGTAGTGCGGGCTTTGCGCTTGGCAAACTTCTCCATATTGATCCGCGCAGTCTGGGACGAGTGGTGTTCTATGTGTTCAGTCCCATCCTGGTTTTCAACTTGTTGATCGAAAACCAGCTCAAATTAACCGAAGCGGCGGGCGTGATGGGATTCACCGTTTTGATCGTGCTGACCATCGGCTTGCTGACCTTCCTCTTCGGTACGGCGTTGAAGATCGAGCGTTCAGCATTGACCTCCATTCTCATCACAACAATGTTCGCAAATACGGGAAATTATGGTTTGCCGCTCATCCTGTTCGCCTATGGAGAGGAAGCGTTGTCTTATGCTGTCGTGTATTTTGTCACGACGACTATGCTGTTTTATACGTTTGGTGTTCTGATAGCATCGCTGGGACACATGAACTTGAGAGATGCCGCGCTGGGTCTCTTTCGCGTACCGACCATGTATGCAGTGGTGCTTGCGATATTGATCAATCTCTGGGATGTCAGCCTGCCTGTTTCCATCGAACGCGCTGTAGATCTGGCGGCGGGTGGGACAATTCCATTGATGCTGGTGTTGCTCGGTGTGCAGATGACAAAGGTGGAATTCTCGAAGAACCTGCGTGCGTTGCAATTGAGCGTTTCTCTGCGTTTGCTCACTGCCCCGATGATCGCCATCCTGTATACTGCGTTCTTTGGCATTGATGGGGTTGCCCGTCAGGGAAGTGTAGTGCAGGCGTCCATGCCGAGCATGGTCAGTGCAACTGTTCTCGCTGAGGAATATAAACTGGATTCAAAACTGATCGCGGCAATCGTGTTCGTCAGCACGTTGCTCAGCCCGCTGACGTTGACGCCGTTACTGGTGTTTTTGGGGAGATGAATGAAGATTTATATCAAGGTATTTCTCCCGAAAGAACATCGGGACGATGTGGGCAAAGTGAAGTATCTCTACAATGATCGTAGAGATACTTTGTTTGCACCCAGGGTGATATGCCTCATGTTGTTTGTCATTGCTGTGTTGTTTTTTTCTGTAATACACGCGAGCGCACAAACTGAAATCGAATTGGATATGTCCGCTGGATCAAAGTTTGGCGAGCAGATTACATTCACAGCAAAACTAAAATCCCCGCTACAGATTCAATCGGCATCCATTCTCATCCATGACATGACGCATGCCACCACGCACATCCAGCCTGTGACGTTCGATCAGAACGGCGAATCAGAATTTCGATTCGATACGCGGCAGAATCTGATCCGTCCGTTTGCGACGCTTCTATGGCGTTATGAATTGACGCTCCTTGATGGAAGCAGGATGCAAAGTCAGTCTGCTTCAATTCGATATGATGACAACCGTTTCGGATGGCATCATATTCAAAATGGTAGCTTCAATATCCATTGGTATAACGGGGATCCCGATTTCGGTACTTCCGCGTTGAATGCGGCGCTGGCAGGTGAACAAAAGATTGCCGAGTTTTTCCCGTCCGGTCTTTCGTCTTTCGTTGATATTTTTATTTACGACAACGAGTCCGATCTGAGCGGAGCATTGTATGGCGCGGGAGAGGATTGGGTGACGGGCCATGCTGATTCTGCGGCGGGCGTGATTACAGTCAATATCGAAGCGGGCGAGGGGCAGAATATCATCATGGAACAACGCATCCCGCATGAACTCATGCATATCATTTTGGCGCGTCAAGTTGGCGCCGGATATAAGAATATTCCCGCGTGGCTCCGTGAGGGCATGGCGATATCTGCAGAGTTGTATCCGAATCCCGAATATGAAAGGTTCCTGACAGACGCCGCCGCGCGCGACGCGTTGATTCCCATTAAGGACTTGTGTGCTTCCTTCTCCCCGCAAATTGATTCAGCGTTTCTGGCATATGCTGAATCCCGGTCTTTTACCAACTACCTGCGCGGACAGTACGGCGTGGACGGCTTATTGACTCTTGCAACCGCCTACGCGGACGGCGTGGAGTGCGAACGCGGACCCGAACGCGCTTTTGGATCCTCACTCGCCATGCTGGAGCGGGATTGGCGCGTGACGATATTGGGGCAGGACAATATCGCATCCACGCTTGGGAACTTCGCACCGTATATCGGATTGCTGTGTTTGGTCGTATTCTTCCCGCTGATCGGGATTATGAACTCGATGCGAAAGAAAGGAACTTCTCATGGACGATAGATCTGCACCCGATATTGTCCGCGTGCACGTGTGGGTAAAGGGACGCGTGCAGGGAGTCGGCTTTCGTGCGCATGTGGAATATGGCGCGTGCCAGATCGGCGGGCTGACAGGCTGGGTGCGAAACGTCGGTTGGGGAACGGTGGAGGCCGTTGCAGAAGGGGAGCGCGAATCAGTTGAACGATTTATCGAGATGATGATACAGGGACCGAGTGTATCGCGAGTGGATGAGTCAACAGTGGAGTGGGAGGATGTAACAGGAGAATTCCGGGAGTTTGGGGTGATAAGGAGCAGGTGAGTGGAAATTGGCAGATATGTTGATTGCTCGGTGGAATATTGTAAAATCCCCTGCCCTGAAAAGGCGGGGGATTTTATGTGTTCACTTCAGTCAACTCAAGCTAATAAAGAATTCTTCGTTACGTACACTTCCTCAGCGACGATAAGCTAAATCTAGTGCTGTCCCAACGTCCCTAGTGTCCTGACTCTCCGCTCAACCCTGTAAAAGATCTGTGTGCCGCCCCACAGCATCACGAACATAAAGATCACGAGAATGATGATCTCCATATTGATGGGTAGAAGTGTGTTCGTTTTCAATAGAAAGCCGCGCACGGCATCGAGTCCATAGGTCAACGGAAGCATAAGCGAAATGGGGATCAACCAGTAGGGCAGTGATTTTACAGGGAAGGATGTGCCCGAAAACCCCTGTACGAGGAAGCTTCCCACATCCACTAATGTGTTCGCTTCACGCATCAAAAGGACGATGCCGGCAAAGGCGAAGCCGAATCCATACAAGCCCACCAGCATGGGGATGGCTGTCAGGATGGCGGCGAATGTGCTGCCGGTTGGTTTGAAACCAAAGAGAGTTGCTCCGATAATTAGCATGACAGTGGATGTGATCATTGTGGTCACCAAACTCGTGAGCGTTCGACCGACTAGTATGAGCAAACGTGAGACAGGCGTCAGCCAGTTGGACTCGAGGACTCCCGCATCCATGTCAGATTTCAGAGCGTAACCCATGCCCCAGAAAACGGTGAGGATGAAGTTGGTTAAAACCGTCCCGAGCAATATGTAGGACATGTAATCACCGCTCCCGCTGTATGCCGCGAAGCCTGTGGCTTGTCCGTTCGTGCTGAAGGCTTTCCCCATGAAGTAGACGGG
>DATDAG010000138.1:0-7794 GCA_036525495.1 Anaerolineales bacterium | reverse complement strand
CCATTTTATATAGACGCTACTCCATCTACCGGGCTTATCGGCTCAGCTAACGAAGCAGCTTTAATAGCCAAGGCTTTGTTATTACAAACAGATTTGCTGCGACCAGAAACTCACTTGCTGTTGCGTCCCAGCGGTACAACTCTAACTGAGCGTCCTCTTGGCTGGGCTGAATACAACATGGACAGCCGTTTGTGGGTCCAACACAGTGGAGGCGGTCCCGGTTTTGCAACTGTGATGCGACTCTACCCGGACGAAGACCTCGGTATCGTCATCATGGCAAATAACACTGATCTTCCGCGAGAAAAACTGATTGATGCATTCGCAAGTTTGGATTGGTAAATCACACAAAGGAAAATCACAATGAAAACTTTCACACTATGGTCTGGTTACTTCAACATAGCATCTGGCATACTAATGTTTCTGTTTTGGTATCTTTATGCCATTCTGTTGCCCTATGGTCAACTCTCGTCTACACTCTCCCTATTAGTTCTCAACAAAAACTGGACATTCGTGAACATCCTAGGGGCGCTTGGGGCTTTACTGGGAATTGTCGGGCTGGTCGGGCTTTTTATCAGTATTGGAGATAAGCTGGGCAACTTCGCAACTCTGGGATTTATTATTGCGCTTCTCGGGAGCATTCTGATGTTCATTGCGCTGATGCGCGACACATTGCTGTGGCCAATTCTGGCGAACCATGACCCCAGCCTGCTGGATTTTAGCGGACCAATCTATACCAGTAAAACCTTTATGCCGTTCTTCATCTTTTCGGGCGTCTTGTACACTCTGGGATTTGTAATCTTTGGTTTTTCAATTGCTGGCTCCGGCCTCTACCCCGCTTGGGCTGGACATCTCCTCGCCTGGGGTGCGCTTCTCTTTGGACTTGGAGCGGCTTTTGGCGAATGGCAAGTTATCATCCGATCGATAGGCATTACTGCTTTGAGCATCAGCCTTGTTTGGCTGGGTTATCTAATGAAAAATGGCTGATTTGGCATAATATTACTAAGGTTTCGCTTGACAGTCCTTAGAATCGTCATATAATACAAAACACAAATAAAACGTAATGACCGAGACGAGTACGTGGTCAAATCCCTGACAGGGAGAAGAGATCGAAGATTGAGAGTCTCTTCCAGGGTAAATCACAGAAAACCACTCGCGAGCGTGAAACAGAAAGCTCTCAGCAACTGCTGTCAGCAAGTAAGTTGAACGGATGGCTCCGTTAGAGGCCCCAAGAGATACTCCTCAGGTTTCGATACGTGCTTTGCACACTCAACCATCGGAGTAATTCGGGTGGAACCGCGTGAATCAAATTCTCGCCCCGTGTTCGGGCGAGTTTTTTTGTTAACTAAATAAGGAGGTCGCTATGACTACAGATGGCACTACCGTCACGCTAAAGCGCCTCGGAGGATTGTGACTGCTTCCCTTCGAGACGCAAAAATATCCGAGAAGCAGGAACAAGCCTCAGTTTAAGAAAGGAATCGAAAATGTCACAACAAGTTCAGGAAAAATACGAAGAGTCTTATCTCTATAAAATACGTCACTCGGCGGCGCATGTCATGGCGCAGGCTGTGGTCGAATTGATACCCGAGGCGAAGTACACAATCGGTCCCCCGGTGGAGAACGGCTTTTACTACGATTTCGACCTGCCGCGCAATCTCACGCCAGAAGACCTGCAAGCCATCGAAAAACGGATGAGACAGATCGTACAAGGAAAGCACGAATTTAAAAAAACGGTTCTCTCCGCAGAAGAGGCAAAGAAGATATTCGCAGATCAGCCTTATAAATTGGAACTGATCGAGGGACTCGAGAAAGGCGGATTGGACGAGTATGGTAATCCGTTGAATGAGAAGCCTGAAATATCCATTTATCAACACGATACGTTCACTGACCTGTGCCGTGGGCCTCACGTGGAGAGTACGAAAGAGATCAAGCAGGATGCCTTCAAGTTAATGAGCATCGCAGGTGCATATTGGCGCGGTGACGAGAAGAACAAGCAATTGCAACGCGTCTATGGCACGGCCTGGGAAAACAAACAGCAGTTGAAAGATTATCTGCACCAGTTGGAGGAAGCCAAGAAGCGCGATCATCGCAAGTTGGGCAAGGAATTGGAGATCTTCATTTTTGATGAAGAAGTGGGCCCCGGCCTGCCGCTCTGGCTGCCCAACGGTGGGATCATGATCGAGGAACTGGAAAAGCTCGCCAAGGAAATGGAGGAGAAGGCGGGATACCAGCGCGTCCGTTCGCCGATCCTGACGAAGGAGGACCTGTTCATCCGTTCGGGACACCTGCCTTATTACGCAGAAAGCATGTATGCGCCCATGGAAATCGAAGGTGCGAAGTATTATGTCAAACCGATGAACTGCCCGATGCATCATAAGATCTTCGGCTCGAAAATGCGCTCCTACCGCGACCTGCCAGTTCGTCTGGCTGAGTACGGTACGTGCTATCGCTACGAGAAATCGGGCGAGCTGTTCGGTTTGATGCGTGTCCGCTCGATGCAGATGAACGATGCCCACATCTATTGCAGTGAAGAGCAGTTCGAGCAGGAATTCCTGGACGTGGTGGGGCTGTATCGCAAGTACTTCGAACTATTTGGGATCGAAAAGTACGTGATGCGCCTATCCCTTCACAGCAAAGCGGGTCTGGGCAAGAAATATGTGGATAACGAACGTCTGTGGCTCAAGACTGAGGAAATGGTGCGCCGCGCCATGGACAACGGCGGTGTGCCATATGTGGAAGCCGAAGATGAAGCCGCCTTCTACGGTCCGAAGATAGACGTTCAAGTTTGGTCAGCCATCGGTCGCGAGTTTTCACTGATGACGAACCAGGTGGACTTTGCCGTGCCCGCCCGCTTCGACTTGAAATTCACGAACATGGAAGGCGCTGACGAAGTTCCGCTTTGTATTCACCGCGCGCCGCTGTCTACGCATGAGCGGATGGTTGGATTCCTGTTAGAGCATTACGCGGGTAATTTCCCTGTGTGGCTTTCACCGGAGCAGGTACGCGTCATTTCGATCACGGACAATCAGAACGAGTATGCCGAAAATATCGCGAAACAACTCCGTGAGAAAGGCATCCGCGCTAAGGCAGACTTGTCGTCACAACGTATGAACGCCAAGATCAGACAGGCGCAGTTGATGAAAGTGCCGTATATGATCGTGGTAGGCGATAACGAAATGCAGGCTGGACAGGTGTCCTTGCGCGTAAGAGACGGGAGCCAGCAGAATAACATCCCGCTGGGCGAGTTCATCGAAAGGGCGAAAGATAGGATTGCGAGACGGGCAGCGGAGTTGTAGACCGTCATGTGTGTGAAACGAGGCGGTTCTCTTGTAGCGAGAGGATCGTCTCGTCAATTGCGCTTCAATTTTTGGTTTTGATACGGCGGACAAACACTGCCTGTTCAACCCTCCGCTGGCGCGTAAAACACCCATTTTGTTTGACGATTCACGCGACCTCATGGTATTATCAGCACGATAAAAACCAGCCACAGGCTGGTTAACTGTTCTAAAAGGAGATACATATCAGCGCTACAGATTTTCGAGTCAATGAAGGAATCCGGGTCAATGAAGTCCGGTTGATCAATGCTGAAGGTGAGAATGTTGGGGTTGTTCCCATCAAGAAAGCCATCCAGATCGCACGCGATGCCGGAATGGACCTAGTGGAGGTCTCTCCCACCGCCGACCCGCCCGTTTGCCGTGTAATCGATTATGGAAAATTCATCTATGAGCGAGCCAAGAAGGAACGCGAAGCCAAAAAGGCGCAGACCAAGATCGAGATGAAGGAGATCCGCCTGCGACCGAAAACGAATGCGGCGCACCGCGGTTTCAAAGTGGAAGATGCCCGCGGCTGGCTCGAAAAAGGCAACAAAGTACGTGTGACGATCAAGTTCCGGGGCCGTGAGATGGATTACCCCGAGATTGCACTCGAAGATTTAAAGGAAATTGCCGAAGCGCTGTCTGATGTAAGCACTGTGGAGCAGGCCCCGCAAATGGAAGGACGCACTATGCTGGTAGTGCTGGCGCCTGCCAAAGGTGGAGTAAAAAAGTAATTGAAAGAGGAACAGGTTCCGGTATAGTTAAGAAAGAAGCGGGAGCCTAACCGAGAGAAAGTCCCAGAGATGTTGATAGTCCGCGGGCTGAAAGATAGTCCGCGGTTTAAATTGTCTGAAAGGAGCAAGTTACATGCCTCGCAAAGCCAAATCTGGCAAAATGAAACTGAAGACCCACAAGGCAACTTCCAAGCGTTTCCGCCTGACGGGTTCGGGCAAGGTTGTGCGGACCAAAGGCGGCAAAAGCCACCTGCGCCGCAACACATCCAAGCGCACCAAGTCTCAGTTGTCTGAAATGCACGAAGTGAAGGGACGCAAGATCGTCAAGCGTATCAAGCGCCTTGCACCCAATATGGAAAGTTGATCTTTCCGAAAAGTCGTATTCATATTTTATAGTTGCGGCTTTCGGGTGTACGCAACTGGCTGACCAGCCGACGCCCGCGAGTTTGCAGGAGAAGTAAACAATGAGAGTTAAGGGAGGCCCCCAGGGCTACCGACGTCATAAGAAAATTTTGAAGATCACGAAAGGACAGCGCGGCACGAAACATCGCCTGTTCAGGCGTGCCAATGAGGCTATGCTAAAAAGCCTTTGGTATGCAACCCGTGATCGTCGCGTGCGCAAACGCGACCTCCGCAAGTTATGGATTGCCCGCATCAACGCCGCGGCACGCCTGAATGGCACCACCTATAGCAAACTGGTGGCGGCGCTTAAGAAGGCGAAGATCGAGCTCAACCGCAAGATGTTATCTGACATGGCAATCCGCGACCCGCAGGCTTTCGCCGCAGTGATCGCAAAAACGAAGTAAATTACCGTAGGTCACGCTTCCCTCTTCGAGGACTTCGCAAGCGTGACCTACAACTTTAACGGGGGTAAAATACCCGCATGAACAACGTTCTCAAGGAACACGTTTTTCCCACAGGTCAAACAATCCAGATCGTGCAGGGCGATATCACCACCGAAGAAGTGGATGCCATCATCAACGCGGCGAATGAATACTTACAGCATGGGGGCGGAGTTGCATGGGCAATCTCCAAAAGAGGCGGACCAGCGATCCAAAAGGAATCGGATGCTTGGATTCGGGAACATGGCTCAGTCTCTCATTCGCATCCCGCGTGGACATCAGGCGGGCTCCTGCCTTCGAAATACGTGATCCACGCTGTCGGTCCGGTTTGGAGAGATCCCCAGGATGTGGGGACAGGTGGAGATGAAGATAATAAACTTACTGAGGCGGTAACTGGTTCTTTACAAGTTGCAAACGAACTCAACTGTGAGTCCATTGCTATGCCTGCCATCTCGACAGGCATCTTCGGCTTCCCAAAAGACCGCGCGGCGGGAATAATCTTTTCGACGATTGAAAAATATTTCAGCGACAACCCATTGTCAATTGTGAAGAAAGCGAAACTTGTCTTGTACGATCAATCCAGTGTAGATGTGTTTATCCAGGTTTGGGAATCAAGGTGGGGAAAATCAGAGTGATCACTTCATCTCAAAACGCAAAGGTAAAACTTGTCCGCTCGCTGATGGGACGCGCGAAGGACCGCCGCGAGGCGAATGCTTTTGTGGTGGAGGGCGTACGGCTTGTGGAAGAAGCGGCGAAAGCAGGATGGAGATTTAAGATACTCCTCTTTGACAAATCGTTGGGCGAGAGAGGGATGTCACAAGTTGGAGAGTTGAAGCTGAGAGGTGTGGAGACGGAGGAGATTTCGGAAAGCCTGATGAAATCACTGAGCGAGACGGAAACACCTCAGGGAATTCTCGCCGTACTTGAACAAACAAATTTTCCAATTCCTCAATCCCCAGATTTTATCCTCATCCCCGATCAGATCCGCGACCCGGGCAATCTTGGCACACTGCTCCGCACCGCCGCCGCGGCGGGTGTGCAGGCTGTGTTGATCCCTCCCGAAACGACAGATGCCTTCGCGCCGAAGGTTGTACGGTCAGGGATGGGGGCGCACTTTCAAGTGCCCATTCATTCAGTGAGTTGGATTGAGATCAAGACACGCACGAAGCATATGCAACTTTATATCGCAGACATGCATGGTCAATCCTGCTGGGAAACCGACCTGCGCAAGCCGCTTGCCCTTATCATCGGCGGTGAAGCGGAAGGAGAGAGCGACGAGGCACGAAAACTGGCAAATGGGAAAATTTCCATCCCGATGACGGGAAATGCCGAGTCGCTCAATGCAGGCGTGGCCGGTTCGGTGTTGATGTTCGAGGTGATGAGGCAAAGAGGCTCCGCTGGTTGAGTAGATCGAGCGTTCTTCGCGAGACCGTATCGAAACCAGCACGTAACCTATAAACAATCGATTGCTTGAAAACAAGTGGTTTCGATACGCTTTCGACTAACGCTTCAAGCCACTCAACCACCGGGTAAAATTGAAAACATGAAAATCCGATCCATTACTTACTTCTGCAATCCAAAATTCCCGCTTGATGACAAGGTCATCCAAACCGCGGGGACGTTCCTCGCTGAGGCGAAGTCCGCGTATGAAGCAGCGGGATACGAAGTTCAGACAGTTCGCATCGCGATAATCCCATTTCCAAAACTGCTTGGCGAAGAAAACATCGAGCGGTTACCCGAACTCACCGGGCAACTGGACCGCATCGCCCGGGAGCTCAAGATTGGATATTTCTCGCTTGGACCAGCGCTTCCTGAAATGCCGCGTAGTTACGAGGTCATACCCGATGCGATCTTTGTCTCAAAGAGTGCCTTCTTCAGTGGCACGATGGCGGACAAAACGCGCGGACTCGACCTCGCCGCCATCCGTGCCTGTGCGGATGTGATCGTCAAACTGGCGCCCATCGAGCCAAACGGGTTCGCCAACCTGCAATTCGCTGCGCTGGCAAATGTCCCTGTTGGTGCTCCGTTCTTCCCTGCCGCGTATCACGATAAGGATACGCCCTATTTTGGCATCGCCACCGAATCCGCGGATTTGGCAGTGCAGGCGTTTGAAAATGCAAAGACCATCGAAGAGGGGCGAAGTAACTTAACTGCTGAGATCGAAAAGCACGGAAAGAAAATCGCCGAGATCGCCAAGTCTTTGAAAGTAAAGTTCTATGGCGTTGACTTCTCCCTCGCGCCGTTTCCCGATGATGCGCATTCGTTGGGGAATGCTGTTGAAAAGATGGGCATTCCAAGAATCGGACTGCACGGTTCCCTTGCTGCCGCTTCGATCTTGACCGAGGCTGTGGACCGCGCCGACTTCCCGCATACTGGCTTCAGCGGATTCATGCAACCCGTGCTCGAAGACTCGATCCTTGCGAAACGTGCCGCCGAAGGGACGCTCACCATCAAAGATGCCTTGCTCTATTCCGCAGTTTGCGGAACAGGGTTGGATACAGTACCTTTGCCAGGAGATACAACTGCCGACCAGTTGGTTCCGTTACTGTTAGATATTTCCGCGTTGGCGCTTCGTCTTGATAAGCCTCTTACCGCACGCCTGATGCCCATCCCCGGGAAAAAGGCGGAGGATGAAACGAATTTTGATTTCACATTCTTTGCACAAAGCAAGGTTATGGGGCTGGATTCGGACGGATTGAATTCTCCATTCAACACAAATGAAGTCCTACAGATCAAAAAGTGCTCGAACCCTTAGAAGGATAACGATCCAATCCACGGACTTTTAACAAGACGTTAACCTGTAGCGGAAAATGCCCCATGGTAGAGTCCGTTAACAGGTAGTGGTCAAGTAACAAGTGATAGATTGTGACGGATGATAAAGAGCCGCGTCACGGTTTCGTGCATGGC
>DATDAG010000137.1:0-5520 GCA_036525495.1 Anaerolineales bacterium | reverse complement strand
GAACGGCGCCGAAAGTACGCCCGCCATTACCGCCAAACGCGCCATCGAAGGGCTGACACAGGAGATGGGAGAGCGCCTCTCAGTCCGACGTTTGGGCTTGAGTCTCAATGAATTTGCTGGATTCACTCCCAGTCTGCGTGTCTGGTTCAACGAGGCTTTGAGCGAGGCGTTGTACTCAACACCTGCCGAACTGGGACTCATGCTTGAGTTCACCGTTCTCCTCTTCGCGGCATTGGCTTTCTCACGCGAACGCGAACTCGGCACACTCGAACAACTGCTGGTAATGCCGTATTCATCCATGGAGATCATCATCGGCAAATCGATCCCGGTCATTATCGTGGGATTCACAGACTTCATCCTGATGCTTGCGATGGTGCATTTTGCCTTTGACGTGCCGGTGCGCGGTTCGCTCCTGCTCCTCTTGATCCTTGCCTTCGGTTATTTGATGGTCGAACTGAGCAAGGGACTGGTCATCTCGGTGGTATCCCGCACCCAGCATCAGGCATTTCTTCTCGTCATGCTGGTCGGTATGATCGACTTCATGTTCACCGGTTATGCCGCTCCGGTCGAAGGCATGCCGCAGGTCTTGCAATGGACCGCAAATTTCATCCCTGCCCACCATTGGCTGACCATCCTGCGTGGACTTCTTCTCAAAGGCGCAGGATTGGATATTCTCTGGCCAAACCTGCTTGCATTGGCTGGGCTGGGACTGGTCATCGGCACATTCTCATTGCGCTATGTGCGGAAAGCGTTGGATTAATGTTTAGCCCGTTGGTTGAGTAGGCGGCGATAATCTTCCGCCGTTGTACACCTGCACCCACCGCGGGTGCGGTGTCGAAACCAACAGTTATATGGATATTATTTTTGCAACATGAGAAGCTTAAGTTATTTGTGGTTTCGATACACCTTCGGCTGTCGCCTCAGGCTACTCAACCACCAGTGTAATAAATAAATTGGAAAATTTATGAACTCACAACAAAAAACCATCATTGCCCAAAACCTGACCAAACGCTTCGGCGATTTTACCGCCGTAAACAACGTCAATTTTGAGGTGCATCCCGGCGAGATTTTCGGATTTCTCGGACCGAATGGCTCTGGCAAAACGACAACTATCCGCATGATGCTGGGTTTGATGAAACCCAGCGCGGGCAAGGTAGAAGTTCTCAACATGGACGTCAACGAGTCGGCACACAAAATCCGTCCGCTCGTTGGGTATATGTCCCAGCGCTTCAGCCTGTACAACGACCTGAGCGTGATGCAAAACCTGAAATTCTACGGAGCCGCGTATGGATTATCCAATGCGGAACTACAATCCAGCATCAACGATGCTCTCGTAAGAGCCGGGCTGGAAGGGCGCGAAACCGCCAAAACCAAGGACCTCTCTGGTGGTTGGCGTCAGCGATTGGCGCTCAGTGCCGCCATATTACATCGTCCGGAAGTGATCTTTCTCGATGAGCCAACCGCGGGCGTGGATCCTGTCTCCCGCCGCGCGTTTTGGGATCTGCTTTACGTGCTTATTGCAGATGGCGTCACCATTTTCGTCACCACACACTACATGGACGAAGCCGAACATTGCAGTCGGCTGGCGTTCATCCAACGCGGGGAAATCATTGCCTACGGCTCCCCCTCCGAGATCAAGGCGCAAAAGATGCGCGGGCAGGTGCTTGAGATCTCGGCGTCGGATGCAGTCAACACGGTCAAAGTGTTGCGCGCCGCACAAAGCGCAAATCAAATCCCTATCGAAGAGGTCGAACTCTACGGCTCGCTTGTCCATGTGGTTGCGCCCGAGGTCAAATCACATCAGCGCGCCATCGAACACGAATTGCGGAATGTGAACATCCGCGTGGATCAACTCGCAATTATCGAGCCATCTCTCGAAGATGTTTTTATTTCTAGCATGAAGTCATAAATCCCTCACCCCTCCCTCTCTCCCTAGGGGAGAGGGGCACAAGGAGAACGTTATGAAAAACACAATAATCTTTATACTCATCACCGCCCTGCTCATCACAGTTTTCGGATGCGCGCCGACTCAAGCGGACGCGTTGCAGGCTTCGGGTCAGATCGAAGCTACGGAGATCGCCATCGCATCTGAGTTGAGCGGACGCGTCATTAATGTCTACGTCTCGGAAGGTGACCCGGTCAAAGCGGGCGCTCCGCTTCTCAAACTGGACGACAGCCTGCTTCAATCCGAAAAGCAGAGTGCCCAAGCCGCTCTGGATTCTGCCAAAGCGAACGCGACTGCCGCGCGGGTGGCGTTGGATGCCGCCCAATTGCAATATAACCTGACAATCGACGCCGCGCTCGCCGAGGAGGCATCCATTCGCATTGATATATGGGACGCGAGCAAGCCCACCGAGTTCGACCAGCCAGTCTGGTACTTCTCGGAAACGGAACGTTTCACAGCCACACAAGCCGAAGTGGACTCGGCAAAGATAGCGCTCGATGATGCGATGAAAAAACTTGCGGATATCGAAGGCAAGGCGGGAAGTGTGAACTTCCTCGAGATCGAAGCGGCGCTTGCGCAGACGCGTGTTGCATTCCAAAACGCAAAGGATGTCTTGGACAGCACTGCTGGGACATCTGACAACCAGATATTACGAGATTCTGCTCAAGTCATTTATGATGAAAAGAAGATCGACCTCGACGACGCGCAGAAGGATTACGACGACGCGCTGACCACCGAAGGCGCGCAGGACGTGATGGAAGCCCGCGCCGATGCAGTCATCGCGCAGGAGATATATGACAGCGCGCTCGACAAATTGCGCACCCTGCAAACGGGCGAAAACTCACCCATGGTGCAAACAGCCGCCGCAGCCATTGACCAGGCACAGGCTCAACTCGACCTGGCGCAAGCCGGCGTTGCCGCAGTGCAGGCAACCCTCGATTTGATCGAAACTCATATGGAAAAATTAACTGTCTACGCCCCAATGGACGGCGTGGTATTGACACGCAGTATTCATGTCGGCGAGGTCGTTCAGCCTGGCATGTCAACGATGACGATTGCCGATCTAAGCATACTAACAGTGACCGTGTATCTTTCGGAAAATCGCTACGGCGAAGTTTATCTTGGCGATGAAGTTTCATTCACTGCCGACTCATTCCCTAACGAGACGTTCACCGCAATCGTCACACATATCGCAGACGAAGCCGAATTCACCCCGCGCAACGTTCAAACCAAAGAGGAGCGCCAGACAACTGTCTATGCGATTGAACTCGTTGTGGACAATCCCGATGGCAAACTTAAACCTGGCATGCCGGTGGATGTAATGTTCGAATAACCATGCCCCTCTGAGTCACGATAACAGCGAAGAGTCTTTGCACAGATAATTCTCCACACATGATATTTACAGTGTGCGGAGAATTATTGTTTAACCGTGTTACGCTTCAGCCTGAACGACTACCTTCTCAGGCACCAGCCTCTTCACCCCTTCGATCAAAGCCAGCCCCGCAAGGACGATAATCCCAAATACCAGGAACATCCCTTGTCCGCCGATGCTTTCGAGCAACAACCCGCCGACGAACCCGCTCACTGCCGCGCCGAATCCAAATGTCATCGAACCAAACAGTCCCTGCGCCGTGGACTTCAACCCCGCTGGCGCGTTTTCGTCCGCATACGCCACTCCCGCTGACCACATGGCAGGGTAGACCAGTCCGCCCAAGCACTGTATGGCAATCGCCAAATACAAGTTGCCCGCCAGCCCAAAGAGCAGGGAACGAACGCCTAGCAAGATCAAGGAGATCATAAATAATCTGTATGAGCCAAAGCGTCTCACAAGCAGGTTTCCGAAATAAAAGGCGGGGAGTTCAGTCAAGCTGGCTATCAGGAATGCGAAACCGATCTGGCTTCCATTCGCGCCCAACTCCTTCAAATACGGGGACAAATATGCCGCGACAGAAAATGCGCCAACGCCGCCCAAGAACGCCGATAGAAGGAAAATGATCCAGTAGCGATTTCTTAACAACTTCCAAATCGTGCCAGATTGAGAGTCGAGCTCCGCCTGCCCTCCGAAAGAAAATTTCAGCGAAACAAATAAGTTGACCAGCATGATGCCGGAAAAAACATAAAACAGGATATCCAGACCATACAAAGCCAGTAACACTCCTGCGATCTGGGCAAATATTCCCCACCCAAACGTTCCGCCTGTACGGATACGCCCATACATCTCCCGTTGTTCCCCAAGCATCGACATTGTCGCACTGTCGCTCAACGAACCCACAGGCGCCATGAAGAAATTGAACAAAACGATCAATGCGAAGACCAATGCAAAATTTGATAAGCGCGGGAGTATCAGCATCACAATGATCGCCACGACAATTCCCACTCCCATGATCAACTTATGGCGGCGCGTCCGATCCGCAAGCCCTGTTCCGAACGGCGCGGCGAACAACGTGATCAATGGCGGCACGCCAGTCAACAAACCGATCTGCGCCCCACTGAAACCAAGCGATTGATAAAACAGGACAAAATACGGCAATAACGAAGCGAACGCCGCAAAATACAAAAAGTAAAAACTGAATGGCACGATCTTTTTCATGGGATACTCCAGCCGCTCATTATATGACCAATCTTCAAATGGAGTAAAATTTCATGATGCCCGAAATACTTGTGGTTGGTTCGCTTAATACCGATCTTGTGGTGCGCGCGCCGCGCTTTCCTCAACCTGGTGAAACCATCAGCGGTGAAGGTCTGCAAGTGATCCCTGGTGGCAAGGGAGCCAATCAAGCCGTTGCCGCGTCTCGCCTTGGCGCAAACGTGTCCATGCTTGGGCGGGTGGGCAGGGATAACTTCGGTGATTTTCTGATCGAGAAGCTCAAAGCAAATAAAGTGGATACGCAACTCATTCAACGCGATGACGCGCCAACAGGTACAGCCATCATTATCGTGGATTCGAATGGACAGAACAGCATTGTCCTTTCAGCGGGAGCAAATGGTAAAGTTTCTTCCCAGGATGTGGAGCTCGCCTCCTTCTCTACCCCCTCAACACGCTCAGGGCGACGCTTTGACCTGCTTCTGCTCCAACTGGAAATCCCCACTCCGACAGTTTTATCCGCCACTCAACGCGCAAAAGATTACAGCGTCCGTGTCATTCTCAATCCCGCCCCTGCCAAACAGCTCCCCGACGAATTAATTTCACTCGCAGATTTCATCGTTCCCAACGAGACAGAACTAAGTTTGCTAACAAGCATGGAATTAAAAGATATTCCCTCCGCTGAAAAAGCCGCAAAAAAACTACTCAAACGCGGAGCGCAAAACGTGATCGTTACACTGGGTAACAATGGAGCGTTGATAATAAACAAGGAAAAATCTACACACATAAACCCGTATGAAGTTGATGTGGTGGATACGACCGCCGCGGGCGACGCTTTCATCGGTGGATTTGCGGTTGCCTTGGGATCATCCAGTTTACTGGATGCTGTCCGCTATGGATGCGCCTGCGGCGCGTTGGCAACGACAAAGTTCGGTGCCCAACCATCATTACCAACAAAAGATGAAGTGGAAAGGTTCATGTCATTGCGAGA
>DATDAG010000136.1:0-3723 GCA_036525495.1 Anaerolineales bacterium | reverse complement strand
TGTACGGGCAATCACTTCCCGTTGGAGCGGGGAAGGATGGCGCGGCACAACATAGGGGGCTGGGAACGCGCCTGCTCGAAGAGGCAGAGCGCAGTGCAAAGGAGAATGGTTTCGAACGCATGGCTGTCATATCAGCGGTCGGCACACGGGGATATTATCTCGGGCGCGGCTTTGAGCGGGGGGAGTATTATCTGGTGAAAAAGATCGGTTAAACAGAAACAGGTCTGGGGTAAGAATGAGGCGGGTTTTCATCCCATAAGTTTTGACCGTAGACCGCTGACCACGGTCCGTCCGCAGTCAGGATGAATTAGAGTTGTGTTAATCATCCACTCGGGCGCTTGACTTGCATCTGACGCGGTGTCACAATTACAACATGGACTATAAGGACTATTATAAAATTCTGGGTGTGGATCGAAAAGCCAGCGAGGACGAGATCCGCAAGGCATATCGGAAACTGGCAAAGCAATATCACCCGGATTACAACCCGAATAATCAGGGCGCCGAGGAACGCTTCAAGGATATCAACGAAGCCTATGAGGTGTTGAGCGATGCGAAAAAGCGTTCGTATTACGACCGCGTGGGGAGCGATTATTCGCAGTGGCAAAGGCGCGGCAACCCCGGCAATTTCAATTGGGACCAATATGGCGGTTTCCCCGGCGGTACACGCGTCAACATGGACGATCTCAACGATATGTTCGGCGGGGGCGGCTTCTCCGATTTCTTTCAGACCATCTTCGGCATGGGAGGCAGGCAATCTGCGCGTTCGCAACCACAAGGCTATCAACAGGATATCGATATTTCACTCGAAGAGGCATACAAGGGAACGACCCGTCTGATCGAAAGCAGTGGCAAGCAAAAACGTGTCCGTATTCCCGGTGGAGTCCGCACGGGTTCCAAAGTGCGCGTCGCAGGAGCAGGACCGAGCGGGCTTGACCTGTACCTGATCGTCCAGGTTACCGAGGACAATCGCTTCGAGCGGCGCGGCAACAACCTGCATACATCTGCGAATGTGGATGTCTTCACAGCAATTCTCGGCGGAGAAGCAGACGTGGAAACGTTCGATGGCAGAATCAAACTCAACATCCCCGCCGGCACACAACCCGAACAGGTCTTCCGCCTGGCAGGGCGAGGCATGCCGCACGTCCGCGACCAAAAGGATAAAGGCGATCTCTTCGTTAAAATTAAGGTACAAATCCCAAAGTATCTATCGTCAAAACAACGCGAACTTCTCGAGGAAGTTTCAAAGATCAAGTTTTAGGAGTAGGACAAATGAAACGAGTAATTCCTTCATTATTAATTTTGACTCTCGCAATGCTGGCTTGCCAATTGCCGGGAGTCTCGCCTCTTTCCCCGCCGGAAACCGATTCGCAACAACCGGCAGTCGCCTCCCCTCAGCCTATCCCGGTCAACCCGATCCTGCTGGATGGATCGTCACTCACTTCTCTGTATGAACAGGTCATCCCCGGCGTTGTCTCCATCCGCACTGATTCAGGTCAGGGCTCTGGCTTTGTATTCGATACCAACGGAAATATTGTCACAAACCAGCATGTTGTCGAAGGCGCAAGCACTGTTGAGGTTGCTTTTTCCACTGGCTTCAAAGCCCACGGCACGGTCATCGGTTTAGATACTGATGCAGATCTAGCCGTTGTCAAAGTGGACGCGCCTGCGGAGGAACTCCGCCCGTTGCCCATTGGCGATTCGGACGCGCTTCAGGTCGGTCAGACCGTTGTAGCCATCGGCAATCCGTTCGGCTTGAGCGGAACGATGACTTTAGGCATCGTCTCCGGACTTGGGCGCACACAACGCTCATCCAGCGCAGGCAATGGACTCTTTTTTAGTACAGCCGATATCATCCAAACCGATGCCGCGATCAATCCCGGCAACTCGGGCGGTCCGTTGTTCAACATGAACGGTGAAGTGGTCGGCATCAACCAGTCCATCCGCACGAATAATTTCAACGAAATGACGGGCAATGCTGTCAACTCCGGCGTTGGGTTCTCGGTCTCGATCAATCTCGTCAAGAAAATCGTGCCGGTATTGATCCGTGATGGCAAATATGAATATCCTTACCTAGGCATCACCTCCTCAAGCGACCTCAGCCTTACCGAGATTGAAGCGCTGGGGCTGGAATCATATAGCGGGGCGTACGTCTTCAGCGTGACGCCGGGTGGTCCCGCCGAACTGGCCGGAATAAGAGCCGGTGAAACCCCCACCCGTCTCCAGGGTCTAAATGCTGGAGGCGACCTGATCATTGCCTTCGATGGCAAGCCAGTCACAACCTTCGATGATCTGTTGAGTTACCTCATCACAACCAAATCCCCGGGTGATACAGTGGTATTGACAGTATTGCGTGGCGGCGAGTCTGTCGATGTAACATTGACATTAGGCGCAAGGCCATAATAATCCGTAGTATTCAAAAGAAAGTCGGATGGTGTATCTGCCATCCGACTTTCTTTTAACCGAAGCGTTCTTCCTTCCAGACATCTGCCCGGTTGTGATAACCAGCCTGCTCCCAAAAACCACGCCGGTCGCGCGACATAAACTCCAGCGATCGCAACCATTTGGCACCCTTCCAGAAATAGGGTGTTTCCATATCCTCGCGTCCTGGTATGAATCCCACCACCCCGCGCAAGGGATATCCGTGGTCAGGTGTAATGGGCTCGCCGTTGAAGTGAGTGGCGAGCAGGAAGTTATCCTGCATAACGACCTCGAGCGGCAGGTTGACCGTGAATCCGTATTCGGCGTGTTGCATCACGTGAGTCACATTGGGCTTGATCTTGAACAGCCCGTTCTCCACCATCGTTTTAATGGAAACGCCCTCCCACATGGTATCGAACTTGCTCCAGCGTGTAACACAATGAATATCCATTTGTACTTTCGCGCGAGGGAGTTTGTTGAACTCATCCCAGGTCCAGCGTCCTTCCTCCTCCACCTCACCCCAAACACGAAAATCCCATGAGGCGGGGTTGAAATGCGGAACAGGCCCGTAATGCAGGACGGGAAATTTTAGTGTCAATGATTGCCCGGGTGGCAAACGTCCTTCACTGCGGATACTATCTTCCAACCTGCGGCGATCTGGTCCTTCAAAAGATGAAAACATGGGCAACTCCTTGTCAAAATTATATCAAGTCTGGCGCTGATAAGACCATTCAATGTCTGAAAATGTTACTGGGAGTTCCTTACTTTTCCATTAAGAAACCCATACTGTGGTACAAATTAACCATAATTTTTCTGTATCCCCGTTAGACCAGAGGCACGGGAAGGTTTATAATACTATCCTGGAACTTTTTGAATTATGAAACTTGGTAACTTTTTTATATTGCATCGTGTCTTGTATATCAGAGGCAACTTTCGAGGCGACCTGTCATGACGAATGACGGGGTCGCACTATTGAAAGCCGCGCAGAAACTGGATGAAGAGGCGCTCACAGCCATCTTCGACTCGTTTGCGCCTGCTATCTACAAGTACGCATTGAGGCTGTGTCACGATCCAATCGATGCGGATAATATCGTCGGCGATGTGTTCTCGCAATTGCTGGAACAGTTCGCAGGCGGAAAAGGTCCGCGCACGAATCTGCGTTCCTATCTTTACCAGACCGCCTACCATCTGGTCGTGGATCGCTCACGCGAGAACAAACATACCGCTCCGCTGGAAGTGGCGATCAATGTGCAGGAGAAGGAACGCACTGTATCCACATCAGCCCAGATCGAGGAACGTGTGTTG
>DATDAG010000135.1:0-3825 GCA_036525495.1 Anaerolineales bacterium | reverse complement strand
GGGAATGCGGAGGGTATTATCACGGTTCCCCCAGTATTTGATGAACGCAATATTTGGCGAGGCTTGGGCAGTTATAGTGGTCATGGGGCGATGATACCACTTACTTGATGGATGCGCTGTTTTGTAGCCCAAAATGAAAGTTTTAATTATTGTTAATTACCATACTCATAGTGTCCTTATGTAGAAAAAGTCAAAATAACCAATTCTTGTTATTCTCCCAGCCCTGCATCCCGAGCGCGAATTGCTGCCTGCGTGCGATTCATGACATGAAGTTTGTTAAAGATATTCGAAACGTGATTTCTAACTGTTTTCAAACTTATGGACAATTGATCAGCGATTTCAGTATTTGTATCGCCGCGAGCAATGAAGACCAGTATTTCCCGTTCACGCTCGGTCAGTTCAGGGAACGGGGTTGTCGAAGGCTCACTCCTCTTTTGAAGCGGATTTTCATGGAAAAAGTTCAATAGCCTCATAGCGATGGCCGGTCCGAACAATGCTTCGCCTTCTGCCACTGCACGGATGCTTTTCAGCATTTCTGCTTTGTCTGCGCCTTTTAGTATGTAACCGCGCGCGCCGGCGCGCATTGCTGAAAAGAGAGAGTCATCATCTTCGAGCATGGTGACGATGATGATGCCAACGTCGGGTTGGGTTTTGAGAATGCGCTGCGTAGCTTCCACTCCGTTGAGATCAGGCATCTGGATATCCATTAGGATCACATCAGGTTTCAGATTGGATGCGAGTTTCAGCGCATCCTGTCCGGTTCCAGCCTCGCCTACAATTTCAATATCTGGTACAGATTTGAGGATTGCACGAACTCCCTCACGAAAGAGTGCATGGTCATCGGCAAGTAACACGCAGATGGTTTTCATGAATCGTTCCTCGTTTGAGCAATAGGAATCTCTGCACATACCTGGGTGCCATACGAAGAAGATGATAGTTCAAGACGACCGCCGAGTTCCTCCGCACGTTCACGCATCGAATCCAAGCCAATGCCTTGCTTGCGTACTTTTGGCAAGCCCATGCCATCATCTTTGATCTCCATTATCAGACTGCCATTTTCGAAGCTGAGGGATACCTTGCAAATCTCCGCCTGCGCATGGTTGATGACATTCGTAACTGCCTCAAGAATGATACGATAAGCCGCGACTTCAACTGCGGCCGAAAGGCGGGGAAAGCTTTGAGGGGCCGTGGTCATTTGAATATTCAGGCTTCGAGGCGCTGCAACCTGCCCGAAGTGGGCTTGCAATGCGGGAACCAAACCCAAAACATCCAAAGATGGAGGTCGAAGAGTGTGGACGATATGACGGATATTCTGGACCGTTTCCTGGGTTTGAGACTTGAGCTCGTTGAGCAGTTGCATCGCTTCTTCCAGATCTTCTTTTTTCCCCGATTCAAGGTTGGACGAAACCAAATCCCTGGCGACATCAAGTTTCAGGGTGAGACCAGCCATCGTCGGCCCGATACCGTCATGCAGGTCCCGACGGAGGCGGTGCCGCTCCTCCTCGCGCGCAGTGACGAGAGTCTGCCGCGAACGTTGCAGGTCAGCAGCCAGTTGGGCGTTCCTTACAACCACCCCTGCCTGCCGTGCCAGGTTTTGTAAAAGACGTGCCTCCGCTGAAGAAAAGGATTCACTTGGACTACGCGGCGAGGCAAGCAACACCCCGGTCGTTTCCCCTTGAAAAATAAATGGGAAAGAAACCGGGTTTTCCGTTTCCCTGCCAAACGATATGTCGGAGCGTCCTTTTTGTGTAATACCAACGTATGGAAGTTTCAGTGTTTGGGCGATGGTCTTTACCAGCGAAGGCAAGACCTGATCCGAAGGGAGCGCAACTTCCATCTGTTTGCCCAAGCGGGACAACACCTCGATTGGATCATCCCGGTCGCCGTAGATCAAGCGGTTGACACCGCGTTGGAGCCTTTCGCGTAAAGGTTGAAAGAGAACTGCGATCAATCCGGTAGCGAGCAGCGTGATCAGTAGGTTGCCCTGTGTGTGCAAAAGACTTCCCACTACCCCCACCATCAAAATATAGATCGCGACAACAATTGCGGTTAATGCCCCATAGACCAGCGTGCGATTGATAATGATGTCAATGTCGTATAGACGATAGCGCATCACGGCGATCGTCAACGTCACTGGTAGGATGGGGATGTATATTCGAAGCGAGTAAAGCACGGATGAAAGATCCTGCCACGAGGGAAAAGGAAAGCCATAAGGCAGAACCTCAGTAAATAACCAGGGTATAGCTAAAAACATCTGGAGACCGAAGCTGGCGCTCATTCCATAAACAGCCCACTTGGTCTGCTGCCTTTGCTGTGGAGTCGACACGTAGCGGTAGCGATACACCTGGGCGTAAAAAATGCTGATCCACCCTATTACCACTAGAACAAAGATCAATACAGTGAAGCTCAGGTCGCCGGGCTCGGAAAATTCAACAATGAATGGGGGATAAAGCAGAGATCGGATCAGGTAAAGAAGAATGGTCAGGAATGCCCCCCGAACCACCCAACGAGTCCAACGAGGCACCAGACGCCCATCTGGAAAGTTGGCAAACAAAATCAGTGTCAACACTACCACAACGCCCGGCAGAGTGATTTCGGTGTACCTGGAAATATTCGGGAAGATCGGGCTCAATGCTTCGAGCATCCCCGAATGGACAATCCCATACACTAATAGGAAGAATGAAGTGAACAATCCCATGCCATCGTCTGAACGATGCCAGAAAATCAGCAGGGCGAGAAAGAGTGAAAGCATACCTGCGAGCATTGGAAGTCCCCAGCCGATCCATAAATTGGAGAATATACCGTGACGAAAGCCGGCAATTACAGTGTTGATAAATTCGGGGATGAAGACCCACAAGGTTATGACAAAGGTCGGGTACCATGCAAGGCGTGCAAGTTTTATCCAATTAGTACGAGGTTGGATTGTAGAAATTTTTTGATCCGAATGCACGTTCACTTCGACCTATTTACCTTTCAATGTCGTTGACAGCACATCGCGACATAATCTTGAATTATCGTCTTCCCTCCTCACAATATAATCCCATTATACAGACAAACTTGCTCCAAAAAACCGCTCCGTCTTTCCAAATGCTTTATAAGTCAGTTGTTGCTGGTTCCATCGAAAGTGTGCCCTGTTCATTGCGCCGCCAGATGACGAAGCCCAGCCAGGGACAAGCAGGAGGAATAGGGTTTCAATGAAGACGAGCGGTTCGAAGCGAAAGGCCTGCTCGAACCATACGCCCAGCGACATGATCCCTATAAACATCGTCGCGATTCCCAGGACGAGACGCTCCTGCCTCAGCAAGGTTCCGATACCCAGCCACCACAGGCCGCCAAAGAAAAATGTGGTCGGTCCCACACCGTAAAAAACCATGTCAAACACACTATGGAAGACCACTAGGAGCATATCTCTCTGCGGTTCTGATGCGGTTTCATAGGCACGCATCATTGGCGGTGCCAGCCCAGCCAAGAGATTTACAGTAATTACACCGATCAAAATATGGGCAAACCCGAAGATGGTGTACAAGGTAACCAGGGCATGATTGTGTGACTTGAGCCAGCTCCAGAGATAGAGGGCGGCTGGGGCAAGAAGAAGCAGGTAGCCGAACGAGTCGAAGATTGCCCAGGCCAGGTGGAAATACCCGGCCGCCGATTCTCCCAGGGTGAGCAGTTGCGTCACATTGTATGCCGAACTGGCATCAGCTCCCAAAGCCAAAGCGGCAAAAATCCACGCCCCGACTGCCACAGGCGCGGAGAGGATCGCGGTGATGGCTGCGATACGTTTGAAACTGGTTTGGTTGTTCATTTATTTCTCCTTTCATGAAA
>DATDAG010000134.1:0-3909 GCA_036525495.1 Anaerolineales bacterium | reverse complement strand
ATGGTGTTCAACGAACTTCTGATGCAATTTCAGGCGGATGTGTTGGACGTGCCTGTGATCCGCCCGAAAGTGGCAGAGACAACCGCGCTCGGCGCGGCGTATGCGGCGGGGCTCGCCGTTGGGTTTTGGAAGGATTACGACGAACTCCGTTCCAATTGGGGCATGGACAAAGAGTGGAAACCCGCCATGAGCGCAGAAACCCGAAAGAAGTTATACTCAGGTTGGAAAAAGGCAGTGACGAGAACGTTCGATTGGGTTAAATGAGATATCAGGTTACTGATGTCGTGTAATACCTGCAGCCTGATACTTGGAACATGAAACCTGAAACTGAAAAATGAACCGACAAGAAGTTCTTTCTCATCTACGTGAAAACCCCGAAGTCTCCGTGCTGATCGTCGGTGGCGGGATCAACGGGACTGGCGTGTTCCGTGAACTTGCCCTGAACGGAGTGGATGTGTTGCTCGTCGAGCGCGGGGATTTTTGCTCAGGCGCCTCGGCGGCTTCCTCGCACATGGCGCATGGGGGCATCCGTTATCTCGAGAACGGCGAGTTCCGTCTTGTGCGCGAGGCTGTGCGCGAACGTAATCTCCTGATCCAGAACGCGCCGCATCTTGTGAAGCCGCTCCCGACAGCCATTCCCATTTTCAAAAGATTTTCAGGGTTATTGAATGCGCCGTTGAAATTCTTCGGCAAGCTGGATAAACCATCCGAACGCGGTTCCCTCATCATCAAACTTGGATTGATGATGTACGACGCCTACACGGGGAAGCAACGCACCGTTCCCAAACACACGTTCCTCTCAAGAAAGAAATCGCTTAAGAAATGGCGGCAACTCAACCCTGAAATTGTAAACACCACCATCTACTATGACGGAGCGATCCTTCAACCCGAACGCCTGACCGTTGAACTGATGCTCGACGCCGAACAGGAAAATTCCAGAGCGTACGCGGTTAACTACATAAGTATGGTCGGCGGTCTCGAAGACACCATTATTCTGCGCGATGAACTTACCGATGAGAACTTCGATATAAAACCGAAACTCGTCATCAATGCAACGGGCGCATGGATCGATCTTTCCAACCGCAAACTGGGTCTTTCATCCCGTTTCATCGGCGGCACGAAAGGCTCGCACATCGTCGTCAAACATGACGAACTCCGCCAAGCCATCGGCGATCACGAATTCTTTTTCGAGAACAACGACGGTCGCATTGTGCTTATCTTCCCGCTCTATGACCGCGTACTGATCGGCACTTCGGACATCCCCGTTGATTTCCCGGAAGAAGCGCAATGCACGGAAGAGGAAATAGATTACTTCCTAGACATGGCAAAACGCGTCTTTCCTGACATTAACCTGTCGCGCCAAGATATCGTTTTCCAATTCTCGGGCATTCGCCCGCTTCCCCGCTCGGGAGCGAAGACCGCCTCCCAGATCTCGCGCGATCACAGCATCGAAATACTGAGCGGCGAATGGACAAATCTCACCTTCCCGGTCTACTCTCTCGTAGGCGGCAAGTGGACATCCTTCCGCGCCTTCTCCGAACAGACAGCAAATAAAGCATTTGAGTTCCTCGGCATTAAACGGACAAAGGATACACGCTCCCTCGCCATCGGCGGCGGGAAGGGGTATCAACGCGACTTCGAAGACCTTAACCGTCAGATCGAAAGCCTCTCCGCGTGGACGGGCGTGGCTCGCGAGCGATTACAGATCCTTTTCGAACGTTATGGCACACGCGCCGAAGCCGTTGCCACCTTCATGAATGGCGGCACAGACCGCATCCTGCGCACGCTTCCCGATTACTCTTTACGCGAGATCATGTTCCTTGTTGCGCACGAGAAAATCATCCATTTGGATGATTTCATTCTGCGGCGGTCCATGCTGGCAATGCTCGGTAATCTTACAAGAGAGTCACTGGATGAATTGGCTGGGGTGTTTGCCAATGCCATCGGCTGGACGAAAGAGGAGAAAGAGGCAGAGGTGTCGCGCACGCTGTCCATTCTGGAAAACAGGCACGGGGTGGTTCTGAGCGTAGTCGAAGGATGAAGCGAGTGGTAGAATAGCCGCCTATGTCTCCCAGGAAGTCCAAATTCAGCATTGACCTTGTCATCCCCGTCTATAATGAGGAGGGGGTGGTCGAGAAGACGTATGCGGAGGTCTGCAAGGTGATCGACGCGTCCCCGCACAAGTTCACCATGTATTACATTGACGATGGCTCGGAGGACGGCACCGTCAAATCCCTGAACTCACTTGCCAAGATGGATAAACGGGTTGTAGTGCTGGAACTATCCCGCAATTTTGGGCATCAAGCCGCGTTGACCGCAGGATTGGATGCGGCACAAGGCGAGTTTGTCATCTCGATGGACGCGGATGGACAGCACCCGCCCGAATTGATCCTTGAAATGATCGGGTTGTTCGAGCAGGGATACGACATCGTGCAGGCGCAACGGATCGAGGAGGGTGGGTCTTTTTCCTTCAAGAATGTGACTTCGTCTGCGTTTTACAATTTGATCAATAACATCAGCGGCACGCAGATGGTGCCCGGCGCTGCGGATTTCCGCGGCATGAGCCGCCAGGCAGTGGACGCGTTGAAGGCGATGCCCGAGTATCATCGTTTCCTGCGTGGCATGGTCTCGGCGATGGGTTATCGGAGCGTCATTCTGCCGTATCACGAAACGAAACGTATTGCGGGCTGGTCGAAGTATTCGCTTGGCAAAATGATCCGTCTCGCGATGGATGCGATCTTCTCCTTCTCGCTCGTTCCCTTGTATATCGGTTTGAGCGCCGGGATCTTGTTCTTCTGTCTTGCCGCGGTCGAAATGATCTATGTGTATTCCTTCTGGTTCAAGGGCGATACGTCCACCCTTGCGCCGGGATGGAGTTCGCTCATGTTCGTCGTGTTGATCGCCAGCGGTGTCATCCTGATCGTGCTTGGGTTTATCGGTGTGTACATCGGCTACATTTTCCAGCAGGTAAAAGGACGGCCTGTATATCACCTGAAAAAGAGAGCGGAATGAGTTCAAAAGAAAAACCTGTTTACCAGTTCGTGTTCCTGCGTCATGGCGAATCGCTTGGCAACGCTCAGTCGCGCTGGCAGGGGCAGTCCGATTATCCGCTCACCGAAAAGGGACGCATGCAGGCGAACGCGCTCGCACAGAGATGGAAATCTGAGAATGTGAGGTTCGATCATGTGCTTGCCAGTCCGTTGGGGCGCGCAAAAGAGACGGCTGAAATCATCGCGTCGGCACTGAACCTCAATCTGGAATTTGACAACATCTGGCTCGAACGAGCCATTGGCGAAATGGAAGGGTTGACCTCAGAGGAAGTCCGGCAGAAACCGCGCCCCCCATACACAACACCCTACGATCCCATTGGCGGCGATGGTGAAGGCGACTGGGCTTTATACCTGCGCGCCGGGCAGGCATTGTATGGACTGTTACGCAGACCTGCGGGAAGTTACCTGATCGTTTCGCACGGTGGTTTATTGAACCAGTTGATGAACACCATCACCGGCGTTGCGCCGCATGTAGACCCCTCGGGTGTGCGCTTTCGATTTGAGAACACGGCTTTTGCGCGGGTCTTTTATTTCCCGCACCAGCATCGCTGGGCGATAGACGCGGTCAACGACTGCGCGCATTTACGATCCCAGGAATAAGAGAGAACATGGCTTTATCTGAATCATCGAATCCCATAAATGGGAATTTGAAAGTACTTACGTTTGGCGCAGGCGCCATTGGCACGTATATCGGCGGGAGTCTTGCGTTGGCGGGGCATCAGGTCGTTTTTGTGGAACAGCAGAAAGTGGTGGATGAACTGCGCGAAAAAGGGATGCGTCTCGATCTTACATTGGACTCCCGACGCAAGACGAACGACGCGTCCCTTTTGGTCTCGTCTGCTTTTGTGATCGTTTCCTC
>DATDAG010000133.1:0-23345 GCA_036525495.1 Anaerolineales bacterium | reverse complement strand
CCGACATCAACGATGTCGCTATTATACGTTTTGCATTCAACCCACTGTCGCTAAGGAGACTGTAGATCAAGTATGGGCATCGTTTGCCCGTCACTGATGATCCATTTGCTGTTTTCGCGCAGTTCCTGAGCGATCAACACTTGAATATATTGTTCACCCAGAGTCCCTTTATCTTCCAACTCCTGAAGAATAATTCGCAGTGCCTCTGCCTGCGCTTCAGCAATTGTTATGGTCTGGTAGGCATCTCCATCCGCCTGTTTTTGGGATGCATAGTATTGACTGTCTGCCAGAGTCTTCTGTTGCTGGGCTTCGGCTTCCGCCTGTTCCTGAAGCTGGACTGCCACCATGCGGTTCTTGATCGCGCCCACCACTTCCGCAGGCGGCGCGGCATTCTGTATTTGAACGAGGATAAACTCAACTCCATATTGACTTTGTTTTTGTTGCAGGATCGCCATCACCTCCGTGTTGATCGCTGCGCGGCTGTGCATCACCTCGTCCATGTGGCGGGTGTTGACCACATCCCTGAGCGTTCCCTGAACAAAGCCCGCCACGATTGCATCCGGGTCCCACACTTCAAGCTGGTAACGTACGGGGTCGATTACTTTATAGGTATAAAGAAGCGACACATCCATGGTCACGTCATCTGCGGTCATGGCTGCAAGACTCTCGATTTTCCCTGAACGCTCGATGACATTTATGATAATGACCGTATCCACGAATGGGACCTGCACATGCCATCCGGGGTCATCCACGTTGACGAACTTTCCGCCCCTGAGGTGCAAGCCTCTTTCGTAGGGACGGATCTTGTAAACTGCTGCCCGCGCCAGCGAAAAGAGTATCCCTCCGGCGACGATCACCACCAAGATCGTCAGCGCGTATTTGATCAGCCAATCCATGCATCCTTGCGCAATGTTGGTTTTATTGAATCCCTCACCAGTTTTTGGGTCGGTAGTTTGTGACATGAGATCCTCCGTTCGGAATTGCATTTGAATCCACTATCACTATATTGGTTTTTATCCGCGGTGTCACCTGTCATTTGTCACGATTGATGACCGTTGACACCTCCTCCTTTTCCCGCTAAACTATGCGAAGCAGAGAAGAGCAGTGAACAGGAGAATCTCATGCCTGAGAAAAAGTTAACTTCCCATTTGACGCAAAATACACCCCTTGCCTCCGCCATCAACTCATGGGAGATGTTCCTCGCGGACCAGGGCCGCTCGCCAAACACGATCAAAGCCTTTCTTTCGGATGTGCGTTTGTTTATGAGTTTCCTTTCCGAAAAAACAGCGGTCGGCAAGGTCACCACCAAGGACATCAACAAATTCGTGGATTGGATGGAAAAGGAACGCGATGTACCGAGTAGTCCCAAGACTCTTGCGCGGCGCATCACCTCGGTCAAGTCCATGTTCCGTTGGCTGCATCAATATGGTGTTCTCACAATTAACCCCGCTGAAAAGGTCGCGGCACGCTCCGCCATCAGTCCGCTCCCCACCGTGTTAACGCCAAAGGAATACGATGAAGTCCTGCTCGTCGCAGACCGTCACCGTCGTGGTGAAAAGCCGGATGCCCGTTATTATGCGCTCGTCTATCTTTTGCTGTCCACCGGGATCAAAAAGAGTGAGACGCTGGGGATTCTGCTCGAACACCTCGAGCTGGATTCTCCCAATGGACCGCAGGTTTTCATCAAATATCCGACTCCTGCGAATCGTTATAAAGAGAGAAAATTGCCCCTGCCCGAGGACTGGATCCCCGCCTTTGAAGAATATGCCTCCCAATACCAGCCGACAGAGAAACTCTTCCCTTGGTCGCCGCGGCGACTGGAATATTTGCTCGAAGATATCAGCAACGAAGCCGGGCTGACCAAACACCTCTCCTTCGATATGTGCCGCTGGACGAGCGCCCTGAACGACTATCACGCCGGTGAGGAACCGGATAAGATTCGGCAGAAGCTTGGTGTATCCAAGATCCAATGGCGGGAGTTGTTCATCAAGTTGAAGAAGTTGGCGGGGAGTAATTAACGTCATTGCGAGGGTTGAGATGTGCGAGCATCGAAACCCCGAAGCAATCTCCAACAACACCAGGAAATTGCTTCGTCGAGCTTTCGGCTCTCATCGCAACGACATCAGCCTCTTGTCATCGAAAAATATAATGCCTGTCGCGTAGACTCTGTCAACCGGAAGGAATGGGCAGGGCGGTGACCCGGCACCCACACTACTTTTTCCCCCATACAGAGCAGGGGCCAGCGATCACGCGCGCGTTGCGGCAATTTGACATTGATAAAGAAATCCGAGATCTTCATCTCGTGTCCGTCCATGCCCAGCGGCTCGAAACGATCACCACCCTGCCTTACGCGTAACTCCAGGGCATCTGAAATCCCCTTTGCATCCAACCAGACTTGATACGGGTCATCATTCGACCTGGTCTGTTCCATCGCGAGCGACGCCATGTTCCAGTGTTCGCAATTCAATTTCCATCCGCCGGACAATGTGATCGAACCGGGGATCTTCAACGAGACCGTGTTGCTGTCATCCGGCATCTGGGGCCAGCGCTCGATGGGCAGGTTAGAATCATCCGCCAGCAGGTAAATCAGCAAGCCTTCCCGCAGGAGATGCAAGCCGCCGATCAAGTCCATACGTGGACGGCGGTTCTCGTCCCTGACGAATTTCGCGGCGCGCTCAAGTGTCGCGAACGTGATGTCTGAACTTTCGGGGCGGACTGATTCGATGGCTCGCCGGAGCAGGTGTCGTTGGAGTCCGAGCGGGTGTTTGGTCAGTGCGGAAGAGTCAAATGACACGAAGTCTGTTGTTTGTTGGACAATGCACATCTTCCACGCGTCATCCAAAACATTCGAAAGGATCTCGTGATCGCCGGTCAACGAACGGGATGTGCGCCAGACGGCATCGCGGAAGCGCGGGTTGTAGGATTCGAGCATGGGGATCAATTGATTGCGGATGCGGTTGCGGAGGAAATCGAGCGAGTCGTTGCTGGGATCGTAGCGAGGACGAAGCCCATGCGCCGCGCAGTAGACGACCGTTTCTTCGCGCCACGTATCGAGGAGAGGGCGAACGATGGGGATGTGTCTATCGAAAGCGGGGATGATCGTGCGATAGTTCATTCCTTTCAGCCCGGCAAGCGCCGCGCCGCGCAGGAAGTGCATCAGCACTGTTTCCACCTGGTCGTCGGCTGTGTGGCCGACCGCCACCGCCTGCGCCTTGAAGCGATGCGCCTGTTCCATGAGAAAGCGATAACGCATGTCCCGCGCGGCTTCCTCGAGGGATAGTTTCTCCGCGCTGGCGAATTCACGCACGTCGCCGCTTTCGATCACGGATGCGAAGTTCATGCGGCTGGCGGTTTGCTCCACAGCGTTCGCGTCTGCATCCGCATCGGACCGTAGTTTGTGGTTGAAATGTGCCACGATGACGCGGTGGCCGGTCTCGCGCAAGATGCCAAGCAGGCACATGCTGTCGGGTCCGCCGGAGATGCCCGCGATAATGGGACGGTCTTTGACAAGCCCGCATTGGTCGCGAAGGATGGATTCGATACTTTCAAACATTACGCTAATTACAACACTAGATCTGATACAACTCCACCAGAACACCGGATGTGCTTTCAGGGTGGATGAACGCGTACTTTTTTCCGTCAGCCGCGGTGCGCGGTTCCTCGTTAATGAGGCGCACGCCTTTTGATTTTAATTGTGCCATCATCCCTTCGATGTCGTCCACTTCGAGGCAGATATGATGCATGCCTGCCCCGCGTTTGGCGAGATATTTGGCGATACCGGAATCGTCCGTGGTGGGTTGCACCAGTTCCACTTCCGAGCCGTGCAACGGCAGGAAAGCCACCTGCGATTTTTCGGCTGGCACGTCGCGCAGTTCATGCAATACCATTCCCAGTGCATCGCGCCAGAACGAGAGCGCCGTCTCCATATCGTCCACAACAACCGCGACGTGATTGATCTGTTTTACTCTTGGCATTTGATTCTCCATAAAAAAAGACTTCCGAAGTCTGGCATGATTATATCCGCTTGCCAGAGAGTCCGATAACGATTAAGATAGAACCATGCCCACCGTCCCGATCAATGTGCGCCGCGTCCTTGTCACCATCGGCATTGTCGCGCTGGTCTTTGTTGTGTTGGAGTTCAACCGCCGTCTCGAAGAACTCAGCCTGTTGAGCGACCAGGCAAATTTGGCGCGCACCGAGGCAACAGAGATCATGCAGACCCAGGTCGCGCTTCAAACTGCAGTTGCACACGCCAACTCGACAGCCGCTGTCGAGGAGTGGGCGCGCACCGACGGGCACTACATCAAGGAAGGCGACCTGCCGGTTGTCCCTGTGGGGGCGCCCGGCGCGGCGCCCATTGAACTGAACACCCCTGTCCCAATCCCAACACCCATGCGGAACTGGGAAGTATGGCGGGAGCTTTTCTTCGGCAAATAACAACAACTCAATTTATGGATCGCCTTGCGCTCTTTCCCATCTCGACAAAAATTGAGAACGACAGATTGATCATCGCTGGACACGACATCGACTCTCTCGTGGACCGGTACCTGACTCCGTTATACATATACGACCGCGCCACCCTGGACTTTTCCGCCAAATCCTATGCAGATGCTTTATACTCCCACTACCCTGCTCCATCCCATATTACCTACGCTGGTAAAGCCTTCCTTTGCAAAGCCATCGCCCAATGGACACAGGAACATGACTTCTTTATAGATTGCACAGGTCAGGGTGAGATCGGCATCGCAGTCGCGGCTGGCGTACTGCGTGAACACATCCTTGTGCATGGGGTGAACAAATCGGTTGATGATTTGAAGTCTGCAATCGAACATGCAGGCACGATCGTTGTTGATAACTTGACGGAACTCAAGCGGGTTTCAGGTCTAAAGTCGCAGGTTGAGGGTCAAACGTCCTTGTGGTTGCGCCTGCTCCCCGGCGTTACTGTTTCTACGCATCATTCCCATACACAGACAGGTCAGCACGACAGTAAGTTCGGCATGACGCGCGAGGAGATCCTTGAAGCAGCGAAGTATTGTGAGGAAAACAATCTCCCATTACAAGGTATCCACTTCCACCAGGGATCAAATTTCCGCGACCCGGAACCGTTGATCCCTGCAATCGACATGGCGCTCGATCTTGCCAAAGAGATCGGTTTCACAAACGAATGGCATTTCTGTCCCGGCGGCGGATGGGGGGTGGCGTATCATGAGGATGAACTGCCGAACCCGTCCATTGAGAGTTATGTGCGCGGGATCGCGGAGGCTGTGATCGAAGGCTGTCAGTCACGCGGACTCGAACTCCCGCATTTGCATCTTGAACCCGGGCGGAGTCTCATTGCGCGGGCGGGGGTTGCGATCTATCGTGTCGGGGCGGTCAAAAGACGCGGCGACAAGACCTGGCTGCTCGCCGACGGTGGCATGGCGGATAATCCGCGCTTTGCAATGTATGGGGCAAGATATTCTTGTTTAACCGTATCAGGTATAAGTCGAGGGAGAAGCGAAGTGGTCTCGGTTGCAGGTCCGTATTGTGAGTCGGGGGATGTCGTCATCGAGAACTTATCCATGCCGAAAGTCGAAGAGGGAGAGTTGATCGCCATCCCTGTGACTGGGGCGTATCACTTGAGCATGTCGTCCAATTACAACGGTGCGCGCAGACCTGCTGTGCTGATGCTCGAAGAGGGGAATGCAAGGTTGATCATCCGAAAAGAAACGATGGATGACTTGCTTCAACGCGATTTGATTGATTAACCTCGGTGGGTTTGTTCTTCCAACAGGCTTCGGTTCAAGAATGTAAAATCCGTGCGATTAATCTGGATCGCGCCCCGCTCGGCAAACCGATATAGAATGCGGCAGACTATTTCGCGTGTGGTACCAACCCGTGAGGCTATTTCATCAAGCGTAAGATGACGCGGAACGACACTTTTGTTTGCGGGGTATTGTTCAAGTAAAAGACGAGCAACACGTTCAGTCAAAGGTTGGAACGCCAGTTGCTCAACGATCTCGCTTGCAAATTGTGCCCGCTGGATTGCAAGACGGGATAACTCCCATGAGAAATTTCCATCGCTCATGATGAACGGCATGATGTTATCCCGATGCCAGAGCATAAGTTCGCATTCCGCAGTAGCCATGAGCGTGGCAGGCATGGGGGCATCCTCGATAAAGAATGCCAATCCCCAAAAGATTTCACCTTCGTCAAAGGTTGCCAGTGTGAGGCTTCGTCCTTCGGGTGATTCCTTGATGGCTGTCACTGGATAAAAAATAAATACGCCCAAACATCCCCGTGATGGACAATCCAAGCACCGTTTTGAAATCGGCGAACGTGAGCGTCGTTTTCCATTTTTCGAAGGTCGGTCTCATCCAGTTGAGATAAATCTGATTACGGACAAGGGGATTTTTCGTTTTCAATAGCTTCCTGCTTTCTCGAAAGAGCTACTTCGATTTGCCTAAAGTCAAAGACTCTATATTTTTTTTCGTGATACGTTTCACATGGACATTATACCTGCCACTCACCTAGCTATGAAAATGGAGATTCAAATAATGAAGAACAATCACAAACTTGGAATCGCCCTTGCCGTTATCGGCATTGTGACAGGACTGCTGGCTTTCTATCTGATTGCCAGCCAATACAACCTGTTGATCAACGCAAAGACCGCGGCTGGTCGCATGGATGAAGCGGCATCGGTACGCATCACGTTCGCCGTGCTAGGCTGGTTTGGCACTGCGACAACCGCGATCTGGGCGGCTATCTTATACGCCTTCATCCGCAAAGAGGGTTGGGCGTGGTTCTGGGGCGCGGTCGCGGCGACGATCCAATTGCTGGCGGGATTCTTCCCCGCCATCCCTGCCATGGACAGTGGCATGTCTGGTCCCCCACTGATTGTCTTCGTGTTGGGGGGCGTCCTGTGGTTTGGGATGCTCTTCATTGGCGGCGTGGAGAAAAGGATCATCACGCTCACGTTCATCGCAGGGTTAGCTTACGTGCTGACTTTCATTGACGGTGTTGCCCCCATCGCCAAGTACACCACATCGCACGATAACCCGTTCTGGAATGGTATGTATGTAATGACGCAACAGGTCAGTTGGTGGGGCGCGGCGGCTTGGGCGGTGTTCATCTTTGCCGTTCTGAAAAAGAAAGCAAGGGTGATTCCGCTTGGCATCTTTGCGGGGACCATGTCCATGCTGGCGGGCTATCCGCTGGGGCTGTACAACGCCATCATCGAAGTGCATCGCTTCTCGATGTTCCTGCCTGCGCCAATTTTCGGCACAGGATTGGTCATCTATCTGGCGCTCCCATCCACACGGCGGATGCTCGAAGCGTGGAACATGTCAGAGTAGGGGAAGGCTTGTGAGGTCGCGCAGTCTCCAAGTCCAGAAGGAAGCGACGATGGAAGTGTGACATAAGTCACAGGTTTTTTGTCCAATTTGTGTATTAATTCACAATATCGGACAATTTCATAAAAGGAGAATGCCATGAAAGATATTGTATTCCTTCTTCTTACGGGGCTGATCGCCGCGTATCTGTGCTGGTATTTTTTCCAGCGCTATCAGTTGCATAAAGCACTGCACAACATCTATTATTTAATGGGTTTTGCAGTGCTTTTGGTTTCAGGGTTATTGCTTATCTTCCTCGGCTTGGAAATTTTGAAATCGCCCTATGTACTGACAGTTGCAACTTTGATCCCGCTTGGCATTTCGATGGGCTTGGCTGAGGAGTACTTCCCCTCCGGGAAGAAAGCATTCAAGTGGTTTGCGACCATCGGCTTCCTTGCGATTGCCATCACCAGCATCGGCGGCATAGACTCACTCAAGAAGATCGCGGTGCCGCTCTTCCACGGCGTGGCAGGATTGTTGATCTTCATCGGTCCATTCGTGGCAAAAGGCGCGCCGAAGGGGTTCTGGTGGGTCGGCATCGGCGGCGCGTTGATCGGTTTGGGCGGCATTGCCCTGTCGTTCATTTCGATCGGCAGGCAGCTGCTGTTCTTCAGCCCAGAGTTCGTGATGTTAATCCTCACCCCGCTTCTCTTCCTGATGGCTGGCGCGTTCGCATTGGGATTTGCTAAGAAGGGGTAAAACTCCCTCACCCTAGCCCTCTCCTGAAGGGAGAGGGGACGGCTCCCTTCCCCCAACGGGGAAGGGTTGGGGATGAGGGGATCCGGAGACAATTACATGCAATTCATCAAAGACCGTTTCAAATATCTCTTCACATCCACCAAAGGGTTAATTCTCGTGGCGATCGCGATGATCGCCATCGTCACCGCCATGTGGGGCATGTTATCGGGTCCGATGGCGGAGCTGGGTGTGCGCGAGGTGGTGGTCAAAGCATTGGGGATGAAAATGGTGCAAGCCGAGCGTGAGGGACGCATCATAATCCTGTATCATGCCATTGCCGTGGCGGTGGTCGCCATCGAAGTGTATATGATCAACAGCCTGCTGAAGATGAAAGAGTTCTTCAAGATTGCCATCAACAGCATGATAACAGTGGGCTACATCTTCGCCATGGTCTTCGGGATGGGTTTTGCCTACTTCGGTCATAACTGGGCGTTCCATGGACTGTACATCTTCGGCTTGTCGCTCATCTTCTTTGCAGGGATCCTGCTCGCCGTTGCGCTAAACCCCTGGAACCCTGAATACTACGTTACTGAGGGCTACGCTCGCACAAAGAAGGGCGTCTCGGTGGAACGCATCGCCTTTTTCACAATGGCAATCGCCACGCTCGGCTCCACCTTGTTCGGCGCGATCCCAGGCTCGTATTTCGGCAACGGATTTGAAGTCTTCCTCGCGGAGAACGTCATCCGTCAGCCGCACAAGACCTTCTTCGAAGATGCGGTCATCGGTCACCTGCACATCATGCTGACGTTGATCGCGGTCGCACTCTCGCTCATCGTCGGTCGCTGGCTGGACTTCAAAGGCAAACTGCACACCATCTCCATGCACCTGATGTGGACAGGCACGATCGTGATCTCCATCGGCGCATGGTCAGTTATCGTCGTAGAATGGGCACACACCATTATCTATATTGGTTCAGTATTGGTCATGCTATCCGCATTGATGTTGGTTATCTTCGGGTGGAGTAAATTCATCCGTGAAGGGACGGCGCATATCGCCAAGCCAACCTTTGGGCAGAAGATCAAAGCGCTGGTTAACGACCCGCTCAAGTTCGGTCCGCTTTGGCAGATGGTCTTCATGAATTTCAACGTCAGCGGCGTGGGCATATTCATGGCGGTCAAACTGGATGAGATCATGCGCGTCATCCCGTGGAGAGAGGAACGCATCACACTAACGGGACACTGGCACATCCTCTCCGCGCTGATCGCTACCATCATCCTGATGTACTATGGGGACATGGTCGGCATGAAGGGCAGGATCCGCAAGTGGTATGGCTGGAGCATCATCATCCTTTCGGATATCGCCTTCGCCTCCGTCACCCTCTTCGAACTCAAGTGTCTCTTCATCACCGAAGCCGAGCAATAGCTGCTGGTCAACACACTGAATATCCTGGCAGATTTGGGTTTGGGTATGATCCTTGTCATCCTTGCGATGGTGATGATCTGGCGTCTGTCGGACTTGTTCAAAAAACAGGGACGCTGGACGGAGGAAGCGTCTCACGAACTCGCGCAGGAGGTGAAGTGATGAAAAAGGGTATCACCATGTCTTTGCGAGCGAAGCGAAGCAATCCCCTGTTTGGTTGTGGGAGATTGCTTCAGGCGTGGCCTCGATACGCTCACTTTGCTCGCTACTCGACCATCGCCTTCGCAATGACATTACTGATTTCCTGCGCCCCCGTGGACTTGAACGCTCCGATGCCAACCTTCGACACGGGCATCGACCCGAACGCTTGGGCACAGATCCCTGCTGGAGAGTTTTACTTCGGTCAATTTGACAAAGTGGAAACGACCGACGCCTACGAGATCATGGTCACGAACGTCACCACCGCGCAGTACGCAGACTTCCTCACAGCAGCCCTTGCGGATGGATATGTAAAACTCGACGGCGAAAAAATCGTCGGTTTTTACCCAGGCGATGAGTATCACGGAGTCAAGCACGAGGAAGAAATCGAAGCGGGCGACTGGCTTTATGTTCCATTTGATGACCCATCAAACCGAATTGTTGCCACAAGTAAAATATCCTGGGGAGCACAGGAAGGTTATGAGAATCACCCCATGACAATGGTCACCTGGTTTGGTGCATGGGGCTACTGTCAGTATTATGGCTGGCGCCTCCCCACCGAGATCGAATGGGAGAAGGCTGGGCGCGGCACGGACACGCGTCCCTTCCCGTGGGGAGAAGAGATCCACCGCGAGAACGCCAACTTCTATTCCAGCCGCGACCCGTTCGAGGATATGAGATCGTTCGGTTCCCGCACAAGTCCCGTCGGCTTCTACAATGGGAGCAAATACGGCGATTATCAAACTCTCGATTCTGTTTCACCCTACGGGCTGTACGACATGGCTGGCAACGTCTGGCAATGGACGGGCGACGTTTACGAAGGGATGCACTACCGCTTCATGCGCGGCGGTTCGAAAGACACCTGCGAAATGGACTTGCGGCTGTGGGTGCGCAACAACGCCACGCCCGTGTATTTCAGTCCAGGGGTTGAGTTCAGGTGTGCGCGGTAAAATAGGCGATATTTGACCATCGCTTTAGGAGTTCACATGCCCGCCATCTTCAATAAGATCAAACTCTACATCCCGCTCATCAAATCCCTGCAAACGGGACTGCTACTCGCCACAGGCGTGGCGGGCTATCTGAGCGCGCACATCCCGTTCGACATTCCCGAACTTGTCGGCATGTCGGTCAGCCTGTTTCTCGCGATCAGCGGCTCGACCATCATGAACATGTGGTACGACCACGACATCGACGCGAAGATGAAGCGCACACACAAACGTCCCGCCGCCTCGGGAGAGTTGAGTCGCAATGAGGTACTTGGTGTTGGCGTGACGGTTTCCATGATCGGTATTGGCTGGGCGATGATGATCGCCCCACTCTTCGGCATCGTCGTCTTTGCGGGCTGGTTCTTCGACGTGGTCGTGTATACGCTATGGCTCAAACGCATCACCTGCTGGTCAATCGTATGGGGCGGCATTTCAGGCGCAATGCCCATCCTTTCGGGGCGCGTGCTTGCCGTTGGTCACCTTGACCTGGTCGGCATCCTGCTCGCGCTCGCCATCCTCTTTTGGATTCCTACCCACACACTCACCTTCTCGATCAAATTCCGTGAAGACTATGCCAACGCGGGCGTGCCCACATTCCCATCCACGTACGGTGATGCGTTCACTCGCGCCACGATCACGATCTCATCCATCCTTGCCGCGGTCGCCATCGGCTGGGCGAGCATCCTCATCGGCTTGAGCGCAGGCTACCTCCGTCTCATGGCTGTACTCACGGCAGGTCTTCTGCTGCTCGCCTTCGCCACCTTCCGCGTGCAGTCTGAGCGCGCCAACTTCGGTCTTTTCCGCTATGCATCGTTCTACATGCTCAGCGCGATGATCATCCTTGCAATGCGGGCGTTCTAGCATGAAGATGTCCGCACTCGACCGCGCCCTGATCCTCGTCACATGCCTGCTCGCCGCCTACCAAATCGTCGTCGGCATAGACCAGATGGACAGCCTTCCCATCATCGCCTACACCATCGCGTTCGGCGTACTGCTCGTGGCGGGATTGCTCTTCATTATCCTAGGATTCGATGTGCTGGACTCGCCCGTTGTGGTCATCGTTTCGACGATCATCCCCCTCGCCCTCGCAATGGGACTTGTCCACCAGCACATCGCTTCATTACGGACCCCATACCTGCTCTTCGCCATGATCGGTTTCCTCACTGTGACACTTACCCGCTCGACCCCAATGCAGAACAAGTTACCCGTTATCACCATCGCCATCGTCCACGGCATCGCGGGCATGACGATCTTCCTGCTCCCTATCGTCACATCCATTCAAGGAGAGACACATCCACTATTCTCACTCGTCGGTGTGGGCGGAGCGTTGATCGGCATCGGCGGCTTGCTTCTCTCATTCTTGAAAACGGGTAAACCGATCCTTTCGAGAGAGAACATTCTCAGGATATTCCCGATCATATTGTTACTGATGACAGCCTGTTTCGTAACAGGCTTCAAATATGGATAACCTGTAGGTCACGCTTCAGCGTGACCTGCTTTTTTTTGTACAAAAGGAGTACACAATGTCCAATAATAGTTTCACCGCAAAGTTCCTGCGTTTCATCGGCATTGTGCTGATGGCGCTAACGGGAGGCTTTACACTTCTCGGCGGAATCGGCACATCCTGCGCGGCATTCAATCCCATTGGCTTTGGGGATGGCATGGCTCCGCTCGCGCCGTTCCAATGGCTGTACATCCTGTTCGTGCTGACGGGCATCGCCATAGGTGTGTGGGGCATCTGGGCAACCGTTAAACTCGTGAAAGGCACATCCGACGCGTATAAGTTTAGCATCCAGGCATTGGTGACTGGAACAGTGATCGGCTTCATCCATATTAACGCCTTACGCGCCCTGCGCGGCAAGTCCATGCCTGTGGATGCCATCGTGTACACGACAGTCCTCACGCTGGTTATCTTCCTGATCTTCCGCATCCCCTCAATTTGGCAGGGAGTCAACTTCGACAAAGGCGGGAGCAACCGCACGGCAGGCGGCGCGGCGACGATCATCCTTGGCATCATGACACTGACCATCCAATACACGATGGGTTCTACCCACACGTGGGGCGGGGTCAACTATGCGGACGCGTTCAGTTTGGGCATGACAACTACAGGAATTGGATTGTTGCTTCTCGGCGCGGGAATTTTTGTCAGCGTGGATAAGGTTCGAATTTGGGCGGGCAGGCTTGGGGTCCAGGTAAGAGGCGTGTAATTGAAAGTAGACTGATGATCTCGATACGCTTTGCTAATCGACCATCAGTCTACTTTTTCCATTCATCCCAAAGAATTGAATCCAGGTCACTAGCTTTGATCAATGTGATCTCGTCGGGGCGTCCCTTGCGCGTGTAGACTCTATACAGTGCATCTTCGGGCTTGTCCACTTTGAGATGTATTTTGACGTGTGTATTGATGACACGTACAAGCGCTCTGCGTTCGACGATCTTAAAGCCGTTTTGATTCTCGAACGCGATCCGGTCGGCGCTTCCGAACAGCCAGCCTTTTGTGTTGCGTACCGTTTTGAATTCGATCCAGATGAGATCATCCTGCACGCCCCCCGCTTTTCTTGAAACGCGTTTCTTGCTTTTTACATCCACACGAAAATGACGATCATCCTTTGAGATTTCATAATCGTAGTGGTCTTCGATGTTTCCTGCCCGTGATGCTTCGACAATTTTCCATCCTTTTCGCCCCGCGATGGATGCAAACTGACTCTCCGCGATTTGCCCTAATACGAGCGAATCTTTTTGATCGTACTTGTTGCGTTTGTTTGGCGTGAACATTTTACATAGGAAGTGACTGTTGAAGGAGTTCCGGCGCGTTCTCAAATCGAGATTTGGCTAATTTACAATAGCCTTTATCAACGTCCATACCGATCCCTTTTCGCCCAAGCATTCCCGCTGCGATGAGAGTTGTCCCACTCCCCACGAACGGATCGAACACCGAATCACCGACGTAACTGAACATTTTGATGCAGCGCTTCGGCAGTTCAAGCGGGAACGGCGCGGGGTGACCGATCTTTTTTTTGCTCTCGCCGTTGAACGTCCAGAGACCGTTCGTCCAATTCATAAACTCGTCGCGGGTAAGGTCCGATTTTTTACTGCCGCTCGTTTTCTTCCATGTATCCTTATAAAGGATGATGATCAACTCGACCGGGGCAATGACAAACGGAGCGGAAGCGCTCATCCATGACCCCCATGCTGTTCGCCGTGAGATGTTGCCTTCGTTCCAAACGATGGTGGAGTGATATTTATAGCCGATCTTCTTGGCTACAGTGGTGAAATCTGCGCCCACGCTTTGTTGCCCGCCTTTGTTCTTATCGAGTGGAACATTCAAGCACAAGCGTCCATCGTCGCGCAGGAAATTAAAACATTGAGTCAGCCACTTTTCAGAAAATTCTAAATACTCCGCATAGGACACGTCATCCTTGTGGGAGTTGTATTGAATATCAACATTATATGGAGGCGAAGTCACGACCAGATCGACTGACCCTGTTTCAAGGGCAGTTGTCTTCAAAATATCATCGTTCAGGATGGTGATGTCGTTCTTCTGATAAAACAGAACCTTCTTTTTAGGCATGGGGGAAATTTTACCAGTATACAGGAATTGACATGAAAACTTCTGACTGTGCCTTTACTCCCCATCAATTCATGATGTTCATCATGCAGTCAAATAGGACAAAATGGCTACAATTAAGGCAGGAATATCATGCATGAGTTGGCAGTCACCCAGTCCATTTTGAAGATCGCATTACAGCACGCGGAGAAGGCAAACGCCAAACGCGTTACCGACCTGAACATCGTGATGGGTGAACTCTCGAAAATGGTGGACGACTCGATCCAATTCTATTGGGAGATCATCGCCAAAGACACCATCGCCGAAAAAGCGACACTGCATTTCCGCCGCGTACTTGCAGAGTTTCAATGCCTTTCCTGTTCAGAGAAGTACAATCCAAACGCTGGAGAATTTATCTGTCCAAAATGCGGCAGTGTCAGTGTCAAAATCGTAGCAGGCGAAGAGTTCTTATTGGAATCGATTGATGTAGAATAGTCATGTCGTTGCGAGCAAAGCGAAGCAATCTCCTCATGCCATGAGATTGCTTCCCGAAGGTCGCAATGACATTGAGGTAAACTATGCCCCAAAACATCCCCATAGTTGAACACATCCTCAACGCCAATGACCGACTGGCGGAAGAGAACCGCGCCCGCATTGAAGCCGCGGGTGTTTTCTCCATCAACATCATCGCATCACCAGGCGCGGGTAAGACATCATTGATCGAACAGACATTGCCGCGTCTGAAAGACAAACTCCGCGTCGCGGCCGTGGATGGCGACATCGCCACCTCCATCGACTCAGACCGTGCCGCCGCAGCGGGCGCGGGAGCCGCCGTCCAGATCAACACGGGAGGTGATTGTCATCTTGATGCGGTCATGCTGCGCGGCGCGCTCGAACAAATCGACCTCACGCAATTCGATCTGCTCATCGTCGAGAACGTCGGCAACCTTGTCTGTCCCGCCAACTTCAAACTCGGCACACACAAGACCGTCCTCGTCGCCTCCATCCCCGAAGGCGACGACAAACCGTATAAATACCCAGGCACCTATCGCGGCGTGGACGCGCTCGTCATCAACAAGATCGACCTCCTGCCTTACGTCCCATTCAAAATGGATTACTTCCAACAGGGCGTGCAAATCCTCAATCCAAACGTTGTCACCTTCCCGCTCTCATGCACCACAGGCGAAGGTCTCGACGAGTGGGTCAATTGGCTCATCGAAAACGCGAAACGCTGATGCTTGGTCTGCAAGTGCACATCACGGGGATCGTGCAGGGGGTTGGCTTTCGTCCGTTTGTGTACAACCTTGCGACTCGACTTCAACTCAACGGCTGGGTACGCAACACATCCGCAGGTGTGGATATCGAAGTGGATGGCGGACAGGATGTGTTGGATGGCTTCGTCAAAGCGTTACGCGACGAAGCTCCGCCACTTTCCCGCATAGATGAGTTGACCGCTTCATTCCGCCCTGCAAACGGATTCACCTCCTTTGACATCCTCCACTCTGAAGCAGTGGAGGGCGCCTTCCAGCCCATTTCCCCCGACGTTGCCATCTGTGACGATTGCCTGCATGAAATGTTCGACCCGAAGGACAGGCGTTATCATTATCCCTTCATCAACTGCACCAACTGCGGACCGCGCTTCACCATCATCAAAGACATTCCCTACGACCGTCCAAAGACAACAATGGCGGGATTCAAACTATGCCCCGATTGCGAGAAGGAATACAAAGACCCAACCGACAGAAGATTCCATGCACAACCTGTGGCATGTTCTGTGTGTGGACCCAAAGTGACGTTTGAACGTTTGAATGTTGGAACGTTGGCAAGTACGGAAGATGCGATTAAAGAAACGCGTGCTGCCTTGTCAAAGGGTGAGATTGTTGCAGTCAAAGGACTCGGCGGATTTCATCTCGCGTGTGATGCAACCAATGCAAAATCTGTGATCGAACTCCGCAACCGCAAATTACGCGTGGACAAGCCATTTGCGCTGATGATGCCCGATCTTGAAACGGTTGAAAAGCATTGCATTGTCAATAATTCTGAACGCGAGTTGTTGCAGTCCGCGGCGCGACCGATTGTGTTGTCGAAGCGTAAACCTGAATCCAATATTGCCAGAGAAGTTGCGCCAAACCAGGATTGGATCGGCGTGATGTTGCCGTACACACCGTTGCATTATCTGCTCTTCGCCAACCCCGACCTTCAACCTTCAACCTTTGACCTTCCACCTCTTGTCATGACCAGCGGAAACCTCTCCGAAGAACCCATTGCCACAGATAACGATGAAGCACGTAAACGACTCTCCAAACTTGCCGATGCATTCTTGATGCACGACCGTGATATTCACATCCGTTGTGACGACTCAGTAGTTAGGGTATATGAGGACAATCGTCAATCGTCAATCGAAAATCGTAAATCGATCTATCCCATCCGTCGTTCACGCGGATATTCTCCATTCCCTGTCAGACTTCCGTTTGATGTTCCCCAACTCCTTGCGGCGGGCTCGGAGTTGAAGAATACATTTTGCATCACGAATGGAAATTATGCTTTTCTGAGTCATCACATCGGTGATATGGAAAACTACGAAACCCTGAAATCCTTCGAGCAGGGCGTGGAGCATCTCGAGCGGTTGTTCCGAGTGAAGCCAGAAGCGATTGCTTACGACATGCACCCAAATTATCTGGCAACGCGTTACACGCTGGAGCGCGCTGAACGGGAAGGTTTGCCAACTGTGGCAGTGCAACATCATCATGCGCATGTCGCTGCTTGCATGGCAGAGCACGGACTAAATGATTCTGTTATCGGGGTGTCGTTCGATGGGACGGGATATGGTGAAGATGGGGCGATTTGGGGCGGCGAGTTTTTGGTTGGTGATTACAAGTCTTATCAACGTGCGGCGCATTTGGAGTATTTCCCGTTGCCAGGCGGGGATGCGGCGATCAAGAAACCTGCACGCACCGCGTTGGCTTTATTATGGAGTCTTGGACTTGATTGGGATGAGCAACTTGCACCTGTAAAAGAGTTTTGTGCGGAAGATCAGGTCACGCTGCGAGTACAGTTAGAGAAGAAGATCAACACGCCCATAACCTCTTCCATTGGACGTCTGTTCGATGCAGTATCGGCGTTGGCGGGGGTGAGGCAACAAGTCAACTACGAGGGACAGGCGGCAATAGAGTTTGAGGAGTTGGCAGATGAGGCTGAGGCGGGGAACTATTCTTTTGGTGTGGAATCAGGTCAGGTCGGAGTCGGAAGTGCTGTCGAGGTGTTGGTCAAGGATGTGATGGCGGGAGTCCCGATCCCAAAGATTTCGGCGCGTTTCCATAATGGTCTGGCAGAGTCTGTTCGGGAAACGGTCAAGAAAATCAGCATCGAAACGGGGATTCGGTCAGTCGTTCTGTCTGGCGGAGTTTGGCAGAATATCACACTATTGCGACGAACTTTGTCACTATTACAAGGTGACGGTTTTGTTGTATACATACATAGAGAGGTTCCCACGAACGATGGAGGACTCTCGCTGGGACAAGCCGCCATTGCGGCAGTCAGAATGAGAGGTTGAGATGTGCTTAGGCGTGCCAGGCAAGATCGTTGAAATTCAGGAAAAGAACGGTTTGAAAATGGCAAAGGTGGATTTTGGGGGCATCTTCCGTGAAGCCTGCCTCGATTATGTGCCCGATGCCAAGGTGGGGGAATATTGCGTGATCCACGTCGGCTTTGCAATCAGCGTGGTGAGCGAGGCTGAAGCGATGGAAACGCTTGAGTTGCTGAAGCAAATCTCGAACTTTGAAGAAGAGTTGGGTCCCGAGTCACCCGTATGAAATACGTGACTGAATATCGTGACGCGGCCTTGGTAAAAGGCGTGATCGGAGAGATCCACCGCACTGTGACGCGTCCGTGGACAATGATGGAGATCTGCGGCGGGCAGACTCACGCCATCGTTCGCCACGGGATCGACCAACTGCTTCCGTCCGAGATAGAGTTGGTGCACGGTCCAGGCTGTCCTGTGTGCGTGACGCCACTGGAGTTGATCGACAAGGCGCTGGTAATCGCGTCACGCCCTGACGTGATTTTCTGCTCCTACGGAGATATGTTACGCGTACCAGGCTCTGGGCGTGACCTGTTCTCGGTCAAGGCGCAGGGCGGAGATGTGCGTGTGGTCTATTCTCCGCTCGATGCAGTGGCTTTGGCACAACAGAATCCCGATAAGCAAGTTGTTTTCTTCGCCATTGGTTTCGAGACCACCGCGCCGCCAAACGTGATGAGCGTGTTACAGGCGCAGCGACTCGGTTTGATGAATTTTTCCATTTTGGTTTCGCATGTCCGTGTGCCGCCTGCGATCAATGCCATATTGAGTTCGCCGCATAACCGTGTGCAGGGATTTTTGCTGGCAGGTCATGTTTGCGCGGTGATGGGGTATCACGAATATCCGCCGCTGGCGGAGCAGTTCAAAATTCCAATGGTGGTGACAGGCTTCGAGCCTCTCGATATTGTACAAGGGATTTTGAAGACCGTTCAACTGCTCGAAGCGGGTAAAGTTGAAGTCGCCAACGCTTATCAGCGTGCGGTAACACTTGAAGGTTTGAAGTCTGCGCAGGATGCGATCAACAAGGTCTTTATGGAATGCGACCGCAAGTGGCGCGGCATTGGCATGATTCCCATGAGCGGCTGGAATTTGCGTCCCGAGTTCGAGGAGTACGATGCCGAAAAGCGTTTTCATGTGGAAACCATTCAAGCGGAAGAGTCGCCGCTTTGCATTGCGGGGCAGATCCTGCAAGGCTTGAAGAAGCCGCATGATTGTTCGGCGTTTGGAAAGGAATGCACACCCGAACGCCCGCTTGGGGCAACGATGGTTTCGTCTGAGGGTGCGTGCGCAGCGTATTATCGGTATGGCAGGAATCCGCAAGTTCTACTTGCGGGTGAGATTGGCCAGAAGTAGAGCTCGAAGTAGAACTTCGAGAATCCAATAAAAGCGATGGACATTTACAAACCTTACCCGCATAATCCGCCTCATTGGTTTGTGTCCAATGCGATATACATGGTAACAGGGTCCACGCTTTACAAGAAGCCGTTTCTTGACAACGAAGAGAAACGAGCAAACTTTTTGGAAACATTGTTTGAACGAACCAAAATTTGGGGCTGGGTATTACATGCATGGGCAGTGATGGTAAACCACTATCATTTCATTGCACAAAGCCCTGAAAATGCATTGTCATTGAAGATGCTGATGCAGGGACTCCATTCGATCAATGCGAAGTTTGTCAATCGAATGGATGGTACACCAGGGCGAAGGATCTGGTACAACTACTGGGATACCTGTCTCCAAACTGAAACTTCGTATTATATGCGCATGAATTATGTACTCCTTAACCCAATGAAGCATGGGCTTGTGGAGAACCCTGATGATTATCCGTTTTCGAGTTACAGGTATTTTGTGGAGAACACAGAACTTGAGTTTCGGACGATGGTTTTATCCCAACCGATAGATGATTTGCAGATTGAAGATGAGTTTCAAAATTTTCTTAATAGCCCCGAAGTAGAACTTCGGGATTCCCAACAAGGTAATTTATGAGCGAAGAGATTGTTAACATCGAAGGTGCGGTGTGCGCGCCGCCACTCCCCCACGCTGAACAGATCGTAATGGGACACGGCGCGGGCGGGCGGATGAGTCATCAGTTGATTCAAAAGGCGTTCCTGCCTGCATTTCAGAATCCTGCGTTGAATGTTGGGGATGACGCCGCGTTGGTGGAGCCTGAACTTCGCCAGCGATTATCCATCAGCACGGACGCGCATGTGGTCTCGCCGTTGTTCTTCCCTGGCGGGGATATTGGCAAACTGGCAGTGTGCGGCACGGTCAATGACGTGGCAATGCTCGGCGCTAAGCCTTTGTATCTGACTGCGGGTTTCATTCTCGAAGAAGGTCTACAAATGGACATACTTCAGCGAGTGGTCGAGTCCATGAAGACGGCGGCGGAAGAGGCGGGGGTGCAAATCGTGGCAGGCGACACCAAGGTGGTGCAACGCGGCAAGGCGGATGGACTCTACATCACCACGGCTGGAGTCGGCGTGGTGCGCGAGGGTGTCGCTGTCAGCGGGGCGAATGCCAAAGCGGGCGATACAGTTATCCTGTCGGGCACGATCGGGGATCATGGGATTGCGGTTTTGGGTGCACGCGGTGAGCTGGGATTCCAATCCAGCATCCAAAGTGACGTGGCTCCGCTCAATCACTTGATCGAGGCGATTCTGGATGTGAGTCCGAACATACATGTATTGCGTGACCCCACACGCGGCGGGTTGGCAACGACGCTGAATGAAATCGCGACTCAATCAAATGTTGGGATCGTATTGAAGGAAGAGTCCATCCCCGTGCATCCCGAAGTCAACGCGGCTTGCGAGATGCTGGGTTTCGATCCGCTGTATATTGCCAATGAAGGAAAACTGGTTTGCTTTGTCCCTCGTGAAGATGCGGATAAGGTTCTCGCCACCATGAAAAAGACGCGCTACGGCGAAGGCGCGGTTATTATTGGTGATGTTGCCGAGGAGCCGAAGGGACGCGTCCTGCTCAAGACCGCCATTGGGAGCACACGCGTGGTGGACATGCTGGCGGGGGAAATGCTGCCGAGGATTTGTTGATCTGTTGTTTGGCGCCACAGGATCTTGCCACTAAAAACCCAGCCTAATAAAACGGTTCGGGGCTTTGAACAAACCACCGAACCGTTCATGGACTCAGGGGCGATCAATCACTCAATATAAGCACTGCTTTCCGCGAACAAGTGACCTGTGCTCTGTCGCCAATCTTTGGCAACTCTAGAGATGGTCTGTTAAACGTATCCATGTTGAACTTTGCATTACCGATCCGAATCTGGATACGCACCACGGAACCCAGAAAGGTAATGTTCTCGATTTGGCAGTCCAGCACATTCTCTTTTTTGCCTTCAGATGCAAAACTGAAACGTTCAGGACGGATGGCGACCATCACATTATCGCCTTTACTCTTACCATCCAATCCTTCCGAAGCTTCAAGCAGGATACCGTTCATATTCATTGTGCCTTGTTTTGGATTCACCACCTCGACCTCGGCAGTGTTCAATGAACCCACAAAATTTGCCACGAAACGGGTCTTGGGAAAGTTATAAGTCTCGAAGGGCGTTCCGATCTGTTCGATCTTTCCGTGGCTCATTACGACAATACGATCTGAGAGAGAAAGCGCCTCTTCCTGGTCGTGTGTTACGTAAATGGTGGTAATACCCAATTTCTGTTGAATGCGGCGAATCTCCTGGCGAAGTTCGAGGCGGATCTTTGCATCCAGGGCTGAGAGCGGTTCATCAAGCAGGAGAATCTCCGGTTGGATCGCCAACGCACGGGCAAGTGCCACGCGTTGCTGCTGCCCCCCGGAAAGCTGGTAGGGAAATCGCGTTGCAAACCTTTCCATGTGGATGAGCGCAAGCATCTCCTCCACACGCGCATTGATCTCAGGTTTTTTCTTTTTGGCAATCTTCAAGCCGTACCCTACATTTTGGGATACGGTCATATTTGGAAACAATGCATAGGATTGGAATACCATACCCACGTTCCGCTGGTTTGGCGGGATGAAGGTCAGGTCATTGCTATTGAGTTTGATCGTACCGGAGTTTGGCAATTCGAAACCGGCCACCATGCGAAGGGTGGTTGTCTTTCCACATCCGCTGGGGCCAAGGAAAGAGACGAATTCGCCCTGTTCTACTGTGATACTAAAATCCTCCACGGCAACAGTACTGCCATAAGATTTCTTTATATGGGTAAGTTCAAGGTGGGTCATTGTTATGGCTGTCCTATTCTTCGATCACGTATTGCTTCTGTCCTTCGCTGCGGTTGCTGAAGAATTGCAGCAAACCCAGGCTGAACCATGTCAGCGAATAACTGATGATGGCAAGCGCTGCCGGTTCGTAGGCTTTTGTCAGGCCCATTTGAACCATGTAGGGGCCAAGCGCCGGGCGGACAAGAAAGTCTGCCAGAATGAGTTCGCCCATCACCGTTGCAAAACTGATCAATGCACCGCCCAGGATGGCAAGGCGGAGATTTGGGATGATGATATCTTTCAGAACCTCGAACCAGCTTGAACCAAGGCTTTGAGCCGCTTCCGTCAGCGTACGGACATCGATGGAGCGCATCCCCACATCAACGGCGCGGAACATATACGGCATTGAGATGATGATATACCCCGCCACGATAAGTATATCCGTCGTCCATGGGCGTAACGTCAATTGAAGCGGAGGGCGTGAAAATGTGCGGATCAAGCCAAAGACCAGTACGATGCTGGGGATAATGAACGGCAAAATGGTGATCACGTCCATGACTGGTCGGGCTTTCGGCACTTTTAGGTACATCCAATAAACGGTCGGGACAAACATGGATACACTGATACCAATGGTGATCACCGCCATTGTGATGGAATAACGGAACCCCTGCCAAAAACGCGGGTCGGCGAAAACAAGTTCATATGCCTTGAATCCGAGAACGCCGCGTTCCATGCGCAGGGAAAAATCGAAGGTGCCATAAAGTGGAACAAAGAAATACAACAGGGCTGCCACGCCCCAAAAGAGTGCAAAGAAGTTGACACGTTTCCCGTTCATGATCTTATCCACCGGCTTGCCCGTCGCTGCAACAGGGTATAAGCCACAATGGCAACGCTCATAACGATCACCATGCCGAATGCCAGGGCATAACCTTCATTGGGATTTCCCAACACGTCACCACGGATCTGTTGGCCTATGGCGATTGGAACAAGGAAAATACTGCCGCCTGTGAGTGCACGCGCCGTGGCATACGCACCAAAGGCATTACCAAACAACAAAAGCATGGCGCCCAAAATGGATGGCATGAGAACAGGAAGGGCAACATCACGCCAATACTGGAAGGCTGTCGCGCCCATATTCGTGGCGGCTTCGCGCCATTCGTTCCGCAACCCTTCGAGTGCAGGGGTGATGGTGATTATCATAAGAGGGAATTGGAAATATGTGTATGCCAGTACAATGCCCCAAAGACTATAGAGAGTAAAACCGTGGTCGTATGGGTTGAATGGGCAAACCTCGACGCCATCCGCGCCGTTGAAGCAGATTCCCTTTAATATAACTGTGACAAAACCCAACTGTCCAAGCGTGGCGATGAAGGAAAATG
>DATDAG010000132.1:0-3123 GCA_036525495.1 Anaerolineales bacterium | reverse complement strand
ACGGAGCCGCCCGTTTCGGCTACAAACAGGGTCAAATCACAGCCGCGCTTCGGATGGCTGGGTTCGAGGAACCGCGTGCCATCGGCACCTGCCTACCTCATCCGCCTGACGAATGGAGGCGAGCCAGCCAGCGCGGCGCCCATCCCTGTGATCGAAAAAGAGATGACATTCGGTACCGATCCGGTACAATCCATGTACGTGCTCGATGACCCGTCCATTTCTCCATTGCATGCCCGCATCAAACGAGCCAATGAAGGAATTTTTGTGATCCTTGATCATGGTTCGGTGGCAGGCACATGGGTCAATTACGAAGCGGTCACTCGTGAAGGTGTCCGTTTGAAACATGGAGACAGGATCCACTTCGGGCAGATGCACTATCGGTTCGATCTGAGCCAGCCTCCGGCGGAGTCTGAGCCGAAGGTCATCCCCGGTAAATAATTCTTATTATGATCCGCACATCACGCGCGCACCTGAACGTCGAAGCATATACCCACCAGGGTATGACGGGCAAGAACAACGAGGACCGTTATGCAGTTGCCTCATTCCACGCCAGCGAGAAGGACAATACGCCGGTCCTGTTTGCCGTGCTAGCTGATGGAATAGGCGGTCACAGGGGCGGCGAGGTGGCGGCGGAATTGGCTGTCAACCACATCATGCAGAGCGTGGCGAAGGGGGATGGAAAGTTTTCGAGGCACATCATAGAGCAGGCGGTCAACGAAGCCAGCAGCGCGATTGCATCCCATTCCGCGACCAACGATAACCTCAAGGGTATGGGCGCCACCTGTGCCGTCGCATGGATCATTGACAACAAACTACACACCGCATACGTGGGTGATTCGCGCATTTACCTGATGCGCGGCGGTCGCATCCAGCAACTCACGGTGGATCATTCCTGGGTGCAGGAGGCAATCGAAAAAGGCATTCTCACGCCTGAACTGGCGCGCGATCATCCGAATGTGCATGTCATCCGTCGTTATCTGGGCTCGCCTGTGCCGCCTGAGCCTGATTTTCGCCTGAACCTGTTCGACGGCGAAGGCGCGCATCACGCCGAGAACAATCAAGGAGCCGAATTCCAACCGAACGATATCCTGCTTTTATGCACCGACGGCCTGACCGATCTGGTCTGGAACGATGAAATCCTTGAGATCGTCCGCACCAAGACCAGTTTGAAAGAGGCGAGCCGCGCGTTGGTGAACCTTGCCAACGACCGCGGCGGACACGACAATATCACGGTTGTTTTGATCGGAGCGCCATCGGATTTCAGGTCAAAGACAGCGCCCAGAAAAAAGAAGAAACCTGCGAGTTGGCTCCCCTGGGTGATCGGCATAATCGTTGGCTTGGTGTTGGTTGTGGTCGCTTCGATCCTGACCCTGAACCTGCTCCGCCGCAATGGAACCCTGACCGCCACCCCGGCAGGTTCCCTCCCGCTGCCTGTGTTGGTCACAGAGACACCGTTATCCCAGCCCACGCCTACCATCATCCCCACCGAAACCGCCGTCCCGGATGTGGTTTTGCCCGAGCCAACGGTCACTCTTACGCCCTGGCCCACGAATACGATTAGCCCCTAAATGTCATTGCGACCTGCGGGAAGCAATCCCCTGCAGAGTTGGAGATTGCTTTGTCGCTCTTCGGGCACCTCGCACTGACGAAAGGATATACTCCCATGCCAGTCAAACATTCCCACGAAGTGGAAGCCAAAAACGTAGCCGCAGGGAAGGACACGACCATTCAGGTGCTGATCTCCGCGCAGGAAGGTCCCAACTTTGCCTTGCGGAAGTTCTCCATGGGTAAGGGGGGCGGGATGCCGCGCCACACGAACACCCTCGAACACGAACAATACGTGTTACGCGGCGAAGCGACCATCACCATCGGCGACGAAACTCACCATGTCAAAACAGGAGATGTGGTCTTCATCCCTGAAGGCGCGGTCCATTCGTATGAGAATACGGGCGAGGAACCATTCGAGTTCCTTTGCATCATCCCCAACAAGGAAGATAAGATCGAGATCGTGGATAAGGGGTGTTAGACAGTAATTAGGATTACTATAGACATTAAGATAAATATTTGGAATATACCCAAGGCAAAATGCCTTGTTTTACTGCTATTTTCAGCGGAAGACTTTCCAAATCATTATCTTAACCACTATATTAACATATGATTACTGTATCACTGAACACCTTCCAGTAGTGTACCTTCCCTACAACGACTGTTTCGAGGGAATCCACGGCTTGTGTAAAAAATCAGTAGTTCACGAAAAGGTTTGAACATGGTTTACTTGGCTCTTACCAAGGAAACCAAACCACCATGTTCAAACCTGCGCTTAAAAATAACCGAATCTTGCGATCTCAACAAGTGCTGGATGCCTTGATCGCAATCGTACGGCGATACTTACCGCTTGACTTGCGAAATACACGCATTACAGCGGAAGACATCATTGCCGTATTGGGCTACGCCAGCGCTAATCGCATCAGCATGGATGCGGCATGTCACGAATTGAAAGAAGCGCCGTCCGCAAATCGATTGCGCGAAGTGTTGACACAAGCCTTGCCTGATCGGGCAATATTACAACGAGCGCTCAATACGCTTCTGCGGGCTCAAACACCACGTTTCGTTAAGAAAGGAAAACGAGCATACTTCATTGCAATCGACTTGACCTTGATACCCTATCATGGCGAACATTATGCAGATGAAAACGAGATCGTACGAAGCCAACCGAAATCAGGTACGACACATTTTCACGGATATGCCACGGTTTCAATTGTGCATGACGACCAGCGCTACGTGGTGGCGTTACGGTTTGTAGAGAAAGGCGAAAGCATGGAAACCATTGTCGCTTGGCTATTACAGCGACTGAAATCTATAGGAATCTCCATAAAACGCGCCTATTTTGATAAAGGGTTTTGCTCCGTGCCAGTCCTGAAACTGCTGAAACGACGCAAAATAAAATTCATACTGCCCATGCCAGTACGCGGAAAATCGGGCGGTGTGCGCAAGTTGTTTGAAGCATCGGCCAGCCACAAAACAACCTATACATTCAAGAGCCCCAAGCATGGTGAAGTAGAAGTGTCAGTCGTGGTGGTCAAAAAATATTCGAAAGGACGCTACAAACGCAAAGGTGTGCGC
>DATDAG010000131.1:0-4437 GCA_036525495.1 Anaerolineales bacterium | reverse complement strand
CAGACGAAGCTCTGGCTCTGGCAGAACGATTTGAGTTTTACTACACACCCAAATCAGCAAGTTGGCTCAATATGATTGAGATTGAGTTCTCAGCACTTTCCAGACAGTGTCTCCATCGGCGAATACCAACCATCGAAAAGCCGGAACAAGAAATCCTGGCTTTGGTGACGGAACGTACCGAACAAAAAATCAAGATTGATTGGCAATTCTCCATCCAGACTGCTCGTTCCAAACTCAATTCACAGTACGTTGCCGTTCAATCTGCCAATCAAAAATTCAAAGATACTTAGTTTACGATGTAATAACGCATTACTCTAAAGTTTTTCCAGCTCATCCACCATACGGCTCAACACATCGAACCCGCCCTGCCAGAATGTCGCTGAGCGGATATCCACACCTGCTTCTTCGAGAATCTTTGCAGGTGCTTCGGAACCGCCAGCAGACAATATCTTGAGATATTTCGGCTTGAACGAGTCACCTTCAGCTTTGAACTGCTGATAGAGTGAGAACACCAGCAATTGACCGAACGCATACGCGTATACGTAGAACGGGGTGTGATAGATATGTGGGATGGAGACCCACTCCCATTTGAAGTCATCGGTCAATTCAACCGAGTCGCCGAACTGTTCTTTCAGGTTTTCCATATATGCTGCACATAGGTCGTCCAAGGAGGCGTTCTTCATCACGAGCGAGTGCGCTTCGCGTTCGAACATCGCGAAATAGATCTGGCGCAGGATGGTCGCGAAGGCATCATCCATTTGTTTGAAGAGGATGTCGCGGCGCACGGCTTCGTCGGTCTCAGTGGCGAGCAATTTTTCGGTGAGCATCATTTCCCCGAATGTCGAGGCAGTTTCAGCCAGGGGAAGAGACGAGTGGAAGGTGAACGCGGTATGATGCGAAGCCAGCATCGCGTGGATGGCGTGCCCGAGTTCGTGTGCAAGTGTCGCCACGTCTCGCGCGCGGCCTGTGTAGTTCATCAACACGAACGGGGTGTCTTCGGGGTTGATCGAAGCGCAGAACGCGCCGCCCTGCTTGCCCTTGCGGACCTCACTGTCAAGTCGGTCCTGGTCGAAGACGCGGCGGGCAAGGTCGCCGATCTTCGGATCGAACCCGCTGAACGATTCCAATACCATCTCGGCGGCATCGTTGAAATCGAACGCCTTGTCCGATTTTGCAACAGGTGCATAAATATCGTAACGGCGCAGCTTTCCCGAAGGGATGCCCATGAACTTCGCCTTCATCTTGAAATATCGATGGAAGACCTTCGAGTTTTTCCTGGTTGTTTCAAGCAATGCATCCACAGCTTCATCGGGCACATCGTTGAACAGGTTTCGGACAGAGATTGGGCTCTTGAACTTTCGCAGGTTGATATTCTCGTTGTGCCAATCGCGCACGCGCGCCTGATACATCTGCCCAAGGATCGGACCATCCTCACCGAAGACGCGCAGGTTTTCCTGATACGCCTTGGCGCGCATCTCGGCATCGAGTCCCTGGATGAATGGCTGTAACTGTGCGCGGGTGAATTCCTTAACTTCACCATCCACTTCCAGTTTGAACACGTAACGGTTCGTGATGGCATCGTATAGCGGGATCATCGCGCCCATGCCGGTCACATCCTTGATGTTGACGATCTTCTCCTCAGCCTCGGTCAGCGTGTGCGGTTTGAAATTGCGCATCTCCTCGAGATAATAGCGATAATCGCCCGCTTCAGCCATCAGGCGCTTGGCATTCTCATCATCAAGTTCCTTCCACCACAGACTGAAGAACAGCGTGCGGTTCTGCATCTCAGCCGCGAACTGTTGCACGCGCGCGATTAACGTCTGCGCCTTCTGGTTCTGCGTGTCCTCCGCGAACGAAAGCCCAGCAAACGCATAGACGCGGTTCACGATGCGCGAGGTCGCTTCAGAGGCGCGCACCACATCAATAAAGGTAACCTTGTCCATATCGGGTTTCAATTTATCGCGCACACCCTCGAACGACGCAACTTCCTCCTCCACATTGTCGAACGCGCCCTGCAATTCGGGGCTGTCGAAGCCGGGAAAGAGCTGACTGAGATCCCATTTTTTGATTTCGTATGCCATGATGTCTCCTAATATTGGTTTTGAAGGGGCGAGGTCTTCCCGCCCATGTTGGGTGATGCCACAAGGGCGGGGAGAACCCGCGCCTACTTACAAATTATAAACTCGACCTGATGTGGACAATATCCCCATCCTTGACGATATATTCCTTGCCTTCAAGCCTGAACTTTCCCTTCGCCTTCGCTTCATTCATCGACCCGAGGCTGATGAGGTCTTCGTAAGCCACTACCTCCGCCCGAACAAACCCGCGCATGAGATCGGTGTGTATCTCGCCCGCAGATTCCTGCGCCGTCGCGCCGATCTTCGTCTCCCATGCGCGCACTTCGTCTTCACCGACGGTAAAGAACGATTGCACTTTCAGCAGGTCATAAGAAAGGCTGATCATTTTGTTGAGGCTGAGTTCCTTGATGCCATATTCCTGCATAAACATGACGGCGTCCTCGGCGGGAAGTTGCGCAAGTTCCATTTCGAGTTTACCCATCAACGCCACGGAGGGCACATCCAACTCCATTTGCGGCGCGGACTGTGACTCACCCATGTTGAAGACGACCAAGACTGGCTTGCGTGTCAGCAGGCCATATGAAGAAAGTTCTTTCTCCTCTTCAAGTGTATATTCCAGTTTGCGAAGCGGGGTATTCTCATTCAATGCCTCAAGCAGACGCGTGAACAGAACGGTCTGGCGTTCATTCACGGCTTTATCTGTTCCACCTTTTTTCTTCTCGTCGGCGAGTTTTTCTACTTTACGTTCCACAGCCACCAGGTCGTTGAGGAGTAACTCACCCAACATGGACTCAACATCACGTTTCGCATCTACTGTGCCGCTCGGGTGCATGACCAGGCCGCTTTCAAAGGCGCGGACGACGAGGATGAAGCCGTCCATTTGGGCGAGTTGATTTAACAGTTGCCCAGAAATGCCGCTTTTGGCGGACCCGGCTTCCAGTCCCGCAATATCCGCATACGTCACCCTGGCGTAGATCGTTTTCTTCGGGTTGAACATCGCCGAGAGTTTTGTCACGCGCTCATCGGGGACATCCACAACAGCGGTATGCACTTCGAAGCGTCCTGCCGAGGCAGAGGTGGGCGCGTCGCCGCGCGTCAGAGCATTGAAAAGGGTTGTCTTGCCTGATTGGGGTAATCCGATAATTCCTAATTTCATATTTTTCTTTTTTCGTAATGCGAGATACTTTCTCGCGCTACATCTTGACCTTCGTATTGAGAGTGGTATACTTGCCGTCGCCCCGCTAGAACGGGATATTCGACACCAGCCGAAGTGGCGGAACTGGCAGACGCGCACGACTCAAACTCGTGTTCCTTCGGGATTGAGGGTTCGATTCCCTCCTTCGGCATTCGCTACACTCGTATTATACCTGAACGCTCTCCATAATCCTGGAGGGTGTTTTTGGTTAATGGATTCACCTCCCGGTCTTGGTAGAATTCGGTATGCGATTTGAAATCGAACTCGGATCCAAACGGTTGCACTTTGATTCAGACCTGCATGGATTGCGAATCAACGGTGTGGACTATCTCTCCAGCAGGGACGGAGTTCTGATCTACGACAAGACTCGCGACCTGCCACAGACCGATGAGGTCGAACTGCAAATGTCCACGAACACGAGCGCGTTGATCCCCGCATTAAGAGCGCTGGGACTGCGCTATGCTTCCTACTTCGATGAAAGACCGGTTGTTGAATCGCAAAACGATATCACCTTTTATTGGAAGCCTTCGCAACTCGCCGCATTCTATAACCGCTACTCCACCGATGAATTGGACTACGCCGAACGCGAGCCGGTCATCCGCCAAGCCGTGGACTTCATCACGTCAAACCCGCACACGCTTCCCCTCCCCGAAGAACTGTTGACTCGTATGCTGGAGCCTTCCACTCTCCTCGGCTTTTATGACGGCTTTCCGATCTTCGACGGCTTGAGGGGCTTTGCCCGGCTCCAATCGCGGCTGGGAATCCATGTGGACACGGAAACAGTCATGATCTCCACCCCGCTCGATAAATATGAGGCGGATGTATACGAACTTGCTGAAAAGTTGGCAAGGGAAACAGGGCAGGAACCTTCAAAGAAGAAGAACAGGGTGATGTTTTTGAAGGAGGAAAGATTGCTCAAGGTTCTTGGGTTGAGTTAAGTAGGGACACAGCGTGTCATGGAACCATCGTGATGAGTTATCGTCTCGCTGAGTCCCTACAGTGGTTTTGTTCTATAATACTGGCGTACTTGTTTAGCGTTCAGAGAATTTGTCCTATCTGTGGTGGTCGCATTCGGTTTTACCATCGTGACGCCTACAGGTACGGCTAGCACAGATGGTGCTAGGTGGCTTTCTAGCGACTTGACTGCCACATATGCCGTTTTCC
>DATDAG010000130.1:0-3109 GCA_036525495.1 Anaerolineales bacterium | reverse complement strand
CCGTAGGAGCTGGAGGAAGCGATCAAGCCGCCGTTGGGGCTGGGGAAGGAACCAAGCCTATCGGTCCAGGTCATCATAATCGGAGCAGATTGGGCCGCGATGAATAGTCCATCCGCCTGCGCGATGCTGACGACTGGGATGCTGCCATCGCCAATCTGCGATCCCAAGGTGCCGCTGAAATTGCCGGGCGAACTGTTGAAAATGACCACTCCGGTAGCGCCAGCGTTGATCGCATTGGTGGCTTTCTCATTGAAGGTGCAGGCACCACGAACAGCCAGGGCAACCTTGCCAGCTGGGTCTGCCAGAAGCGGCAAATCAACAGTACATGCACGACCCACGTATACGATCTCTTCAGTGCCGGAGGTTGGCACAGGTCCGGAGAAGGACATCGGGAAGTAACCGATGTCGGTACCAGCAACTTCGAAAACAGGAGCCGTGTTGTGGGTATTATCGAACGAAGCCACACCGATCACTTTCTTGCCCAATCCAGGCGCTCCAGCCGAATAAACGCCGTTGGCGCCACTGTTACCGATCGAGGCAACCACCACCATCCCCTGGTTGACCAGTCGGTCGGAGGCTTGGGCGGTCGGGTATTGTGGCCATGTGAAGGCAGAGCCAATACTCATATTGAGAATATCCATGCCATCAGCAAGAGCCATTTCCATGGCTGCGATCATGATGTCAGCTTCGGTGGAGCCTACGCAACCAAAGACACGGTAAGCACCGAAGGTCACATCAGGCGCTACACCCACCACAGTGCCGTTGGCACCGGCGATGCCGGCAACGTGCGTGCCGTGGCCACCGCAGTCATCGGGGTCAGGATCAGGCACTGGCACTAAAGCTGCACCACTACCGGCAGCGTTATAGTCATCTCCAACCAGGTCATAACCATAGGCTACGCGGCAGCCAGGGCCGAAACAACCACCCAGGTCCGGGTGATCGTAGTCGATACCCGTGTCCATCACCGCTACTTTGATGCCAGCGCCAGTATAGCCGAGTTCAGACTGGGCTATATCCGCGCCGGTCATGGCTATGGCAGTGAATAATTCAGGGTCAGCACCCTGGGTTAAATCGGGTATGGAAAACGTTGCCACCGGGTAGATGGCTTTCACACCGGAGATACGGGTCAGTTTTCCCAGATCAGCCGGATTAATGGAAATTGAAAGACCATTCCACAGGGTGTCAAAAGCGTATCTCTCTGTATATGCCAATCCCGCCTTCTTGGCATTTTCACGAAACGCCGCTTTTTCAGCCTTTAACACAGACAGGCGCGTGCCGTCTGCGGCAGGAGCGCTGCTTAACTCAACGAACCACAATGAGGGGGTCTCATTGATCATCTCGCCGGTCTCTGCAGAAGGAGCCGGGCTGAGCGGCTCGATCGAACCATCATCTGCAAAAGCAGAACCAAAACTGGATACTGCCAGTACCAGCATAAGGACGAACATACTAAATATTTTTCGATACATGGTCTTGTCTCCTCTTCAAGATTGTGTTGTGCAATATTTGGAACGATTCTTATTATGTATTTTGGTCAGGAACCTCCTTAAACAAGCAACCGCCGAAGAATAATTTCGGCGGTCTGGCAGTCTTTCAGCTTCTACGCATCAAGCTGGAAGACCCATGACTTTGCGTCCCCGCCTCGCGACGGGTTTGCCTTTTCGATATATTTATTATAGTACACCTGCAAAAATATTCAAGCAAAGTGTAACCTTTTAATCTTGGCTGTAGCAAAGTCCGTTTTATGTCACCCTGAGGAAGCGTTTCCCGCGACCGAAGGGTCTCGGACATGGGTTGGTAGAGATGCTTCGGGGCAGCAACCGCCCCTCAGTATGACATGCGTTTTTTCTCAACCGACTTTGCTACAACCATAAACCTTTTAATATCTGGCATCTTCTATGCAAAATATAACCGCACTCAAAGGTATAATCCTGTCCTGCACACAATATCCGCTTCGCCTATGTCAAAACGCTTCATCATACTTTCCATTGTGGTCGTGGCAATCATTGCCGCCATCGGGACTGCGGTCTATATATATCGCCCCAACGCGGCGCGGCGCGGCTCCTTTCGCACGTGGATAAATAACCCCGCTTCGCGCCCGGACTGGAAACTGGTTGACGGTACCCAATGTGAATCAGCCCCCTTTATATTCCCCACCGATGGTTTTGTCGGCTTCCTGTGGGGAGATTCGTTCCGCCCAGGTCACACCCACCAGGGAATTGATATCTTCGCCGGGACGGATGTGGGCATCACGCGCGTCATTGCCGCATACCCAGGCTACCTCACGCGCCTGCCGGATTGGAAGTCAACGGTCATCGTGCGCGTGCCTAGTGACCCGCTCAAGCCCGGCACACAGATATGGCTGTACTATACTCACATGGCAGATCAAATCGGAAATTCGTTCATTTCGGAGGATTTCCCCGCAGGCACATCAGAGAAATTCATCGAAGCCGGGACATTCCTCGGCTATCAGGGAGATTTCTCCGGCGACCCGAACAACCCAGTCGGCGTGCATCTGCACTTTTCCATTGTGGAGGACGATGGAAATGGGCAATTCAAAAACGAATTGGAAATAGAAAATACACTTGACCCATCCCCTTATCTGGGATTACCTTTGAATGCGTATGAAAACCGCAACCAGGTTCCAACATGTGGCTCGATGGTCGAGTAGCCCGAACGACAGCGAGGGTGTATCGAGACCATGACCAACTTCAAAGATAAAGTCATCCTTATTACCGGCGCAGGCAGAGGAAGCGGGCGAACGCTTGCCAAAGCATTCGCTGAACGCGGCGCCATCGTCGCGGCGAACGAAATTTCCCCGATTAATGTCGAGGGACTCGTTAAGGAGATACAAACCAAAGGGGGACGCGCCCAATCCTTTATCGAGGATGTTGCCAAGAAGGTGGGCGTGCAGAATCTCGTCAACCAGGTGGAGGATGAGTTCGGCAGGATCGATATTCTGGTCAACCATGCCTCCGTCCAACCGCATGCTCCGCTGCTCGACATGGATGAATGGGACTGGCATCGCGTGCTCGATGTCAATTTGACAGGCGCTTTCCTGATGACCCAATCTGTGGGACGCGTGATGAGGGGACAAGGTTCGGGGACGGTG
>DATDAG010000129.1:0-8091 GCA_036525495.1 Anaerolineales bacterium | reverse complement strand
ACGGAAAACACGCATAGTAGTTGTATAATCTCTGGTGATGGGCTTGGCATGACTTCCTCTTTGGTATGGAGTTTCGTCAAACTCTACACTACCATAAGTGGCTCATGCCTCCCATCCCTTCTAAAAATGGGCAAAGTCCAGTCTATTGGCTTTCAGGTATTCTGTTTTGTTCCAGTTCTCCCCTCAAAAAGAGCTTTCGCGTGCTCACTTTCCCAAAAGCAAACCTTGCAGTTAGTTCAACCGAGTATTACGATTGTCTATTTGATGAATGCTATATTTGGATGGCTTTGAGCAGTAGCTGTCGTCATGTGGCGATGATACCATCATAATGGCAATACATTATTGGGCAAATCATGTAAAAAGTTGGAACTATTTAACTTTCAGATTTGATCGTAATACTTGCACGCTTTTGTTCAACTCATCCTTAAGGTAGGCAGTCAGTTGTTAAAATACCCACGGTCACAAATTGCGCTTTTTTTCAGAAGGTGAAAGTGCAATTTGTGACCGAGTACGAAATAACTCCTCATTAGCCCTCCATTCTTTTTCGTCTGAGTTGAAATGCCAGCGCGACCGCTGCAATTGCTCCCGAAATCAGATTCGACCAGTTCCATGGCCATGCGTTCGGCCAACCCGTGCAACCCGTCCAAGGTGGACAGAAAAGGAGGTATGTGACCAGTGCAAACGCAACATCCAGCAGCAGGACTGCGATCAGACAGACGATTAGCCCCCGGCGACTGCCACGAGATGCCGCCAGTAATCCCCACAGCCATCCCCCAATCAACGCCATGTAGATCAGCGCCATCATTGTGTCCAAGCTGCCCGTTGGGTCTTGGTTTGGATATTCGTATCGCCAATCCATAAACGCACGCCCCTGGAAAGTGAGGAACGCAATCACAGAAAGAGTGATTGTTCCGTTGAGTGATATGAGCCAGGTTTTCATTTTGTTTCGTCCTTTCGTGTCATAAGATAGGCCGCGTAACCTGGCGGCCATTTTGAATAATCAACCTTACTTGCAATCTTTTCGATTTCGAAATATGGACCGAAGCGCTGTTCGATCTCCCCAGGATAGAAGGGAACATCGTAAAACGGCACGAATTTTTCCCACCAACGCATCGGATATTCAAAGCCCCAAAGCAGGTAACGACTACCTAAATGGGTCAGCGGGAGCATGTTAAGGAGATATGGCACTCGCTGATGAAGGCGCAAATCGTCCAATGAACCGTAGTCGATCAGGAAGTCGAACGTGCCTGAGACGTGATGCAGGTCCGTCAGGTCATCCACGATGAAGTTGACCTGTGCACCTGATTCCTTCGCCCGAGCCTGCGCCTTTTCAATGGCGGCTTCGGCGAAGTCCACACCAGTCACTTCAAAACCTTTCTGAGCCAGGTAGATCGCATTTGCCCCTGTCCCGCAGCCAAGATCAATAGCGCAGCCCGGCTTAATGCGCCCACTTTCCACCAGCGACATGAGTTCCTCCCGCGAGCCAATATCCCACGGCGCCCGAAAGTAGCGATATGTGATCTCATAGAACCGTTTCATAATCATCCTCCAGACGATATTATTCCAATCAGGTGTTCCAGATAGCTTTCTGCACCTGCCAATCTGGTAGTGTTGTGCCAGATCCTTGCGATCATATGATTTCCTCATTCAAAACCTATAGCGAGCCTTCATTATGGTTTCAAAGCAAGCCTGCAAAATTCTTCCAGATCGAATGCTGATGGATCTTGTTTCAGGCTTGTCACTTCCGTTCCCAGCTTGCGGACGCGGCTGGACATCACTTCCATCAGGCGAAAGGCAAGGGAGGGGTCTTCATGAATGCGGCGCAGGAAGTTCTTGTGATCGACCGTGAGTATCCGGGCGGTTCCCAATGCACGGACGGTGGCGGAGCGGAATTCATGTTCGAAGATCGCCATTTCGCCGAAGAATTCGTTTTTACCCAGAATGGCTAATTGAACTTCCCGCTTTCCGGTATTACTTACAACTTCCACCTGACCGTCCTGAATCACGTACATGCAGTCGCCAAGCTCACCCTGGCGTACGATGGTTTCACCATTTTGATAGATTTTTCCAAGCGATCCCATATTCATTGTATTTGCCTCCAGTATTCCTTGAGTGGATGGATCAAGCTGAAGCATGGACATATCCTCATCAAGCAGAGTCCAGTTCGAGTTTAAGAGAGAGGCGAGCATGTTACCCAGCAGACGCATCCAAAAGGCAGGATGAAGAGCACGCAACAGGACTTCCTTGTAAGGCGCTCCTCCAGTGAGCATATCCCACATCACCATGCTCATGTCTCGTCCGGCAGCCACCTTTTCCTGCTGTTCTTCAGAAACCATATGCAAGACAGCCCGCCTAGCAAATTGGGTCTTCTGAAACAGACCAACGATCTTGAAGAGAAGTTTTCCGATACGATTATCGAATTCCATCTTCCGGCAAAATGCCATATATTGCTTCTTGAAGTCTTTTGCCGATATTCCCTGGAAGACCGCTGTGCTCGCCGCGACCTTTGCAGAACGATACGCAGCTCCGATGCCATCCTTATAGAGACGACTTACTCCGCTGTCACCAATGAACACAATGCGATCACCAAAAGGTTGTGGGCTGCCCTTCACGTTGATACGAGGACCGCAATAGCAGGAAATGTTCTCCTGTGAAAAGTCGGGAGGCAGGATTCGTTCCACAGCAGGATCATTCAAGAAAGTGTGCATCTTTGCTACGTCCAGTCCACCGTGACTGCTGAGCAGGCATACTGTTATGTAAGCACCTTTGGGAATGATCGCGCCATAGTCAAGTCCGGGGATGTTCAATAAAAACGCGTGGAATACAGGTCCAATGTACTTTGAAACTGCTTCTTCTCCCAAAAAGTATTCACGCACGAGCAGTTTCGCCGTTTGAGGCGGCTGGTAGCCGAAATCCAGATCACGGAAAAGTTTCAGCGTGGAGGTGTTCACACCCGATGTGACTGCCAGCAGTTCGTATGTCTGATATGAACCACCCTGACCTTTCACCTGTACCAGCCGGTTATTCTGGTTGGATGCGTCAAGATCTTCGGACCATCTGACCTCATCCACCCTGGCACGGATGTGGTTCGCGCCTTTGGCTATCGCTGTTTTAAGGAGATACCCATCGAGGCTATATCCCTTGAATTCCATGAGACCACGTGGACCCATACCGCGGAAAGTGGTGGCGATTCTTTTCTCGTGTCGGGGAGTTTGGATCAATGCGTTGCCAACATCCATATGCAACATGTTAAATTCGATGCCGCGTTGCACCACCGATACCGGCAGGTTAATCCCTTCGACCGCCAGGCTCTGCACCAGCGACTCGTAGATGACGCCGCCGCACATGTTGCACCCAGCCGGTCCCGGCACTTCAAAATTCCTGGGCTCATAGATATCCACATGGATCTTGAACCCGGTTCGTTCCGCCATGGTCAACAGGAAGTAACTGAAAAGGGAACCCGCCGGTCCACCGCCCATCACTGCCACACGTGATCCGTCCTCCAATTTCAAGGGGGATGTTTCTTGTTGGCGTGTCAATCGCTTGATAAATGTGAGGTTGTTCATACTCTACTCCAAAACCATCTTTCAAGTTGCAGTTTATGTTTTTATCAGCCAGGGTTGTGTTTTTCATTACAACACCTGGCTGAATATAAGTTGGATTGGTGGCAATTAAGCTTCTGAAAAAGGGGCAGACTCAACTACACAAACCGGGCGACCGCCATGGTGAGCACAACGACGATCAACAGTACAGAGTTGACTTTGGTGAGCATCGTACCCCGCGCCCTGAGACTGTCGAACTCTTCCGCTTCAGCAACAGCGGGCTGGCGCCCTTCAAAACTACGCTCCAGCTTGTCAGCGCGGATCATCAACGGCGGTAACAATCCAAAACCTACGATCAGGGATATGAGTGTACCGACGAAGCCGATGGAGATGGCGATACCCCAGCCGCTGGCAAAAACCCAATCGACATTCCAGCCGCGCATGATGCCGGTCAGAAAGATGCCGCTCACAAAAGTGACGATGGAGCTGACCATCATGACAGGAGGCAGGAACCGCATGATTGCCGCCATAACCCGCCGTTCGACATCGGGCCCCAAGGTACGGAGTCTCGGCAATAACAAGAGAGCGAGGAATGCATCAGTACCCACCCAAAATGAGCCGAAGCCAATATGCAGAACCCGCAGAATGAGAATGGTTGTTGACATGTTTTATCTCCTTTTTGATTTGTCTTTTATTGGGAATTCCATGATCGAATGAATGCCACCAAATCCGCGATTTGTTCATTCGTCAGTTTTTTCGAGACGGGCATTCCTTTTTCAGGTACGCCAAAGAGGATGATCTCTGCAAGAGAAGCGTCATCCAACTGCCCAACCGCATCCATGAGTGGATTGGCGCCGCGTTCTCCACTGCTGCCGTGACAGAAGGCGCAGTTAGTTCGATAGAGTTCCTGACCGCGTTCCGTACTCGCAGGTGTGGAGGGTTGTACCTGCATAGTCTCCGGCACAGCCGCATGTGCGACAGGTGGATCGGAGGTCTGGCAGGCGGAAAGCAGCAAACTGATCACCGCCAGAACCAGCCAACATGTGGTATATCTTCGTAATGGTGTGTTCATACTAGTCTCCTCTTCAAATATCCAACGTTTCACGCGCTCCCCAACCGCGGTCTTCATCGATCAGGTCAATACGCTCAGGCATGATGTGAATGGTGGTGTAACGGTCATCGGTCGGGTCTGAGATGCGGGCAGTGCCGAGGTATTGCAGCCAGCGTCTGGGGTTTGCATCCTGGATAATCGCTATCACGCGCGGCTCCTGTTCGATATAGAAGAGCGTATCCGACCAGCGTGGCAGGCGGCAGTTCAGTTCCAGTCCCGCGTTATCGTACTGCGCAGATACCGCCCACGCTCCGGGCGATCCACTCGTGGCAATGACACACACCCGATTCTGGGAAAGATATGAAATAACGCGGTTTCGTAATTCGTCCAACATGGCAGCTCCTGTGAAATCGTACAGGCACAGTATGCCCCCGTGCCATGAGGCACGCATCGGAAGAAGTTCTTATTTTGTGATTGGATGGGGTCTTATTTTGGGTATTAGACCAGATGCAGATCGCGGGCACGAGCGATGGCTTGCGTGCGCGATGTAACTTGCAATTTGGCATAAATATTTGTGATGTGAACCTTGACGGTATGTTCACTGATGACGAGCCGCCCCGCGATGACCTGGTTGCTGGCTCCCTCGATGATCAGTTTCAACACCTCGACTTCGCGCGCTGTCAGCGTTTGACCTGTTTCGGGAATGGGAACAGGCTTGGAGAAGTCAGTGGCGGAGAGTTGGTCCAGTAGGCGGTGGGCAAAATCCAGGTGCGATTTTTTTTCAATGGCAAGACGTAGTAACGGAATGGCGAATGTGGTCTCCCGGAGGATCAGGCCCGCCATGTTACGTCGTTCACATTCGGCAAGGAAGGGTTTGAATTGCAACCACGCCTCCTGTTCGCGCTTTTGTTGCAAATACAGGTGCGCCAACATCAAGCGCGTACTACCAAAGACCGCCGCGTGGGACCATTTATGTTCAACGTCAACCCCATGTTGAAGTGTACGCTCGGCATCATCAAATTTGCGGTCAGCAATCTCTATAGAGGCGCGCATTAATTTACGTAATACTGTGGTTTCTGGAAATTCGGCTGGATCATCCATCATGGAAATGCGCGCCTCAGTTTGCCGTGCCTGGTCGAACTTTTTTTGCATCCGTTGTGCCAGTCCGATGAAATAGAGTGCCATGACCACATAAGGGTTCAATGAGGAGACCTGCTCTGCCAGGGGCAGAGCATCCTTCCAGATTTCCTCGGACTTGGCGTATTTGCCACCTATCCCAGCAATTTGTGCCTGCACAAAGCGTGCTTGGAAGTCCGAATATGCCACACCACCCAGTTGATCACAGAGGGAACGAGCTTCATCTGCCGCACCCGCCGCCTGCTCCAGTGCGCCATTCAAAAACAAGAGGTAACTCTGCGTCGCAAGTGTCCCCGCGCGGATCGCGTTGATGCTATGTCCAAAACGTGCCAGGGCCTCCCAGCAGTAATGTTCCAAGCGCCCTGTGCCGCTGGGGAGGAATGCCAGATGCGCGTTCAGAATGGGCGCCATGACATTGAACGCGCGCATATCGTTGGATGCCAGGGTCAGGTTGAGTGCCTGATCGAGCGCCTCATCTGCCCGCTTGTAATCGGGTTGGAAGAGTGATTGCCAGACCTGCGCCATTAGCAATTGCACACGTCCGTGAACGGGCAAGGGAAGGGCCAACGCCTTTTGCGTTAGATCCGATTGACGCACATAATCATGTAGGCGGCTGGCTGTGTCGATCATCAGGAGCAACGCTTCTGCCAGATTGGCTTGATCACCGCCCGTTTCAAACCTGCGCCGCGCCGATTCAAGTAACGTTAGTGCCTCGTTCAATTCACCGCGTTGAAGCGCCAACATCCCTGACACATACAATAGGCGTGGATGCGCGTCGCGTATCGGGGTGGGCAGAGATTCAATCCAACCGTGTAATGTCTTTAAAAGTCCCTGACGGACAAATTCCTCACTCGCCTGCTCGATGGTTTGCGCGGCATCGTCCCACAATTCAGCGGCGAGATAATGTGCGATAGCGCGTGCGGGTGCGGTTGTCTTTTGCGCCTCCGCAGCGCATCGATGTAATTCGGCAATTCGCTCAGGCATTTCCTGCTCGAGTTGCTCGCGCAGAAATTCCGCAAACAAGGCATGATAGCGATATGTTCTGTTAGTGCCTCCTGCTTGGATCAGAAACAAATTCCGACGATACAACTCCTCCAGGACAGATTGCGTATCACTCCGACCTGTGACTGCTGCGCACAATGATGAGGTGATCTCTGACAATATGGATGTCTCTAGGAGGAACGCTCGCATTTCGGGTTCTTGCCGTTTGAGCACCTCATCGGCAAGAAAATCAAATACATAACGGTCAGACAGTGCGAGATCCTGAATGAACGCAGTACGGTCGCTTGCAGAAGAGATATGGTCGAGCGATCCTGCCAGCAGGCGCAGTCCCGCCACCCAGCCTTCGGCGCGGGATTGAAGCCTGGTCAGGTCATCGATTGAGAGTCCGAGGCGCTGTTTCTCGTTCAGGAAGAGGCTGGCTTCGTCTGTAGTAAAACGCAGGTCGGGGGCTCGAAATTCAGCGAGCTGTCCGCGTGCCCGCAGGCGCGCCAGCGAGAGAGGCGGATCCTGACGCGTGGCGATGATCAGATGCATCTGGGGCGGCAGGTGCTCGAGCAGATAATCCAAAGCCGAGTAGATGACCGGTTCCGAAATGAAATGAAGATCGTCAAAGACCAGCAGGGTTTCAGGGAGTTTTTCCAGCACCTCATTGACGAATGCACTGATTATGCGCCGCGATTCCCTCGCAGGGTTTTCCGGGCTGGACAAGAGTGACTGGATGCCTTCCCCGAAACTTGGTTCCAGTTTTTGCAGCGCACGGAGCAGGGTAATGAAGAAGCGCGCCGGGTCATTATCCTCCTCATCGATCGAAACCCATGCCAGGGGAATATCTGTCAGCGAGGCGAGCAGGGTCGTTTTGCCATAGCCTGCTGGCGCTGATAGAAGGGTCAATGGACGGGAGTTGGCCACGGCTCGCAAGGTATCCACTAGGCGACCACGCGGGACAAAATCATCGCGCAGGCGCGGCGGCACGAACTTTGTTTGGGTTAGCCATGTGTTCTGCATATTCTCTACCTAATAACACCTGGAAAAAGAGAAGGATGTTCTCGCCTCACCACATATCTTGCGGTCAGTTCAATAGTGTATGCAGTGTGACTACTTGATGAACGCAATATTGGGCGAGGCTTGGGTAGTAGATGTGGTCATGGTGAGATGATACCATTACCACAGAAAATATGTATCATCTCAATAATTCGGGGTAACTGTCTTTTGGATGCTTAATATTACAGCGCAAGGTTGCGAGTGAAAAGCACTAATTGAGCGAGTTTTTTCTTGCGGTGTGATCGATAAGCGACGAAGTTGCGTTGTTGGTAATAACGCACCCGGTCTAAAGCCGATTGAATATCAGAAATAAATGAT
>DATDAG010000128.1:0-2871 GCA_036525495.1 Anaerolineales bacterium | reverse complement strand
TGGGAAAGAGACGTTCGCCCGACATGAATGGCGGCTGAACACCTTCGAGCCATGCGATCAACTTCCACGGACCCTCTTCGTCGTCCAATCCTATTTGGACGCGTTGTTTGATCTCATCCTCCAGCATGGAGGTCACATCTTCGCTCAGGTCTTCCTTCACGAAAATGCGGTCGCGTTGACCATAGATCTGTCCGCGCTGTTTGTTGAGCACATCGTCGTATTCGAGCAAGTGCTTGCGGACATCGAAGTTCGCACCTTCGACGCGGTGCTGTGAGCTTTCGATGATGTTTGCGACAAGGCGCACCTCAAGGGGAAGCGAGTCATCCACCTTGAGGGTTTGCATCATGGTATTGACCCTGTCGCCGCCGAACAGCCGCATGAGGTCGTCCTCGAGCGAAAGATAAAAACGGGAAGAGCCAGGGTCGCCCTGACGTGCCGCACGACCGCGCAACTGATTGTCGATGCGGCGCGCTTCGTGACGCTCGGAGCCGATGACGTGCAAGCCGCCGAGTTCCTTGACGCGTTCCATATCTGTAAAATATTGAAGAAATAGATTGACTTCCGCCGCATAGATGCCGTAAATGGATGGGTCAATATCCTTCAACGCGGCGCGGCGTTCTTCATGTGTCATGTCAAAAGGATTGTCATGTCCCGTTTTTCCAAGTACGCGGTTTACAGCGGTAATGATCTCCTCCGCAAGTTCGCCGCCGAGTTTGATATCGACACCGCGGCCTGCCATGTTTGTTGCGATGGTCACGGAGCCGAAGGCTCCCGCGTCCGCGATGATCTGCGATTCTTCGGTATGTTTACGTGCATTGAGAACCTGGTGTGATACGCCGCCCTGTATAACTTTCTTTAGGCGGTCTGCATCGCTTTCATCCAGCCGCAAAATATCAAGGACGATGGACAGGTTGGATGGATCATCGAGGCTGATGGTGGTCAGCCCGAAGGGTTGAATGAACTTACGCAATGTGTCCGGTGAAATGTTTTCAAGCGGTTCGTTGAACTGCGCCAGTTCCGGGATAAGACGCCCGTCCTCTTCGCGATTGTTCTCGTTCATCCAAACGCGTCGGACGAGTGCCGTTTGCAGTAAACGGCGAACAGGATCGGCTTTGAGACGAAGCGAAAGTTGTTCCGAAGATTCAACGGATGTGGTACCGATCAACATCGGACGTCCGCGCACGTGTTCCCGGACGACCTCCATCACAATGGAGCGCAGTTTTGCCTCCACGGTGCGATAGATCACATCGGGATAATCCTTGCGGCGGTAGAAGAGGGGTTCCCCCTCACCCTGTCCTTTCCCAGAGAAAGAGGGGTCGCGCTTTGCAAAATACGAGTAAGCGTATCCTTCTTCGTCCTTCGTGTGAATCTCGACCAGCGGCGCATCCTTGCCGAAGGCCTGATACTCAAGATTGGGCGGGATGGGCGCGACTTCGAGTTTATAGATCTTGTCGAATTCCTCTGCTTCGGTCAGGGCGGTACCGGTCATGCCTGAAAGTTTCTTATACATACGGAAGTAATTTTGCAGTGTGATGGTCGCGTATGTGACGTTTTCCGGCTCGATCCTCACGCCTTCTTTTGCCTCGACTGCCTGGTGTAGACCGTCGCTCCATCTCCGACCGGGCATGAGACGCCCGGTGAAATCATCCACGATCACAACCTTGCCCGCCTGTACAAGATATTCTTTATTCCGTTTGAACAGGAATTGTGCCCGTAATGCCTGCTCAAGATGACCCCGAACCCGTGCTTGTTCTGGCGTGACATCTTCCGGGCGGTCGGGGTCCATCAGAGATTGCCCCAGTAGTTGTTCCACGCGCGCCAGCCCGATCTCGGTGATTGCGACATTACGATCTTTTTCGTTCACTTCATAATCTTCAGGCTTGAGTTGCTTCACCACCTGCGACATCCTGCCATACCATTCCAGGTCACCCGAAGACGGACCCGAAATAATGAGCGGTGTGCGCGCTTCGTCTATCAACACATTGTCCACTTCATCTATAATGGCATAATGATGACCACGCTGGACTCGATCATCCAGACGCATGGTCATGTTATCCCGAAGGTAATCGAAACCGAACTCTGAATTCGTTCCGTAGGTCACATCTGCCGCGTAGGCTTCGGCGCGGTCCACCATGCGCAGGTATTCCTGGTCTTCGTGCGGCGACTCGCGTTCAAAGTCGACGATAAACGCCTTCTTGCCGTTCTCTGTTACCGCCGCCATTTGCAATACGCCGACCGATAGCCCAAGCATATGGAAGATCGGCGCCATCCAGCGTGCATCACGCCGCGCCAGATAATCATTCACGGTAATCAGGTGAATGCCCCGCCCAAGCAGTGCATTGAGATAAATGGGAAGGGTGGCGACGAGTGTTTTCCCTTCGCCTGTTCGCATCTCCGCGATCGAGCCGCGATGAAGAATGATCCCACCGATCAGTTGGACGTCATAGTGGCGCTGACCGAGCGTCCGTTTGGATACTTCGCGGACCACGGCAAACAATTCCGGCAGGATCTCTTCCAACGCTTCCTGCTCCGCCTTGAACTGTTCCTGTTCCGATAAACCTTCCATATTCCCAAGCGACTCTTTTACTTGCGCCCGGAACTCTTCAGCCTTGGCGCGCAACGCTTCGTCGCTCAACAATTCGAACTGCGGTTCCAGCCCGTTGATATGTTTGACGACTTCGCTAAGTTGTTCGATGGTCTTTTTATTGGGGTCTCCCCCAAAGAGTTTGACAAAGTTCTTGAGCATTCGTTACCTTTCGGGGCAAAATTATACTGCTTCCCGGTTGATTTTATGTTTGTTGGCGTTCAGTTTTGATATCAGGCAAGTGTAGATAATATGTAAAGAAATTGCAAGCGCGAGGCGTTTCTCCC
>DATDAG010000127.1:0-2049 GCA_036525495.1 Anaerolineales bacterium | reverse complement strand
GGGTGTTGATATGAGTCCGGAAATATTAGCAAAGCGGATCAGGGTTGTTTCTGTTCCAGAGACCCAGCTGCTGTTGTTGACTGTAGTCGATAGTGATACATCGAAGGCAGCTCTTTTAGCAAACACTATTGCCGAGGAGTTTATCCTTCAGGTGAAAACTTTGCAAGCAAAATCTTATGATGCTAGTTTAGCCGGTCTGCAAGATCAAATGGATAATTTAGGAGTACTGATCGAAGTGACCCAGACTGAGATTGCAGAGATTACAAAGGAAAAGGTGCAGGTGGACGTGGAGTTAGCAAATCTGGAAGGCTTGCTAGCAGTGGATCGCAGAGATTACGAGCAGCTACAGGCGGACTACGAACAAGTACGTTTGACCGTAGAGAAAGCGTGGGACTCTATTGTGGTCGCGGAGCCAGCACCTTTGCCAGAGAGACCGATCCAAAATCGCAAGCAATATGTGGCTATTGCAGCTATCATCGGTGCGGTGATCGCATTGGGGATTATCTTCCTGCTCGAGTACCTGAAGGACGTCGTCAGAACGCCGGAGGATGCCAGCCAGATACTAGGCATGGGCACTCTAGGCTCGATTGGACATATTCGGGAGGCAAATAACGGCCTGATTGTCGTAAACAAGACGAACTCACCCGTCTCGGAGGCATTTCGTGTGCTGGCTAATAACATCCGTTTTGCGGGTTTAAATCGGCCCCTTAAGACTGTCCTGGTAACCAGCCCGCACGCTCAAGAGGGCAAAACCTTGATTGTGGGTAACTTGGCGGCTGCTTTGGCCCAGAGAGGGTTCAAAGTTGTGGCTATTGATGCTGACCTGCGTCTGCCACGTCTACACGAATTGTATGCCCTTGACCAGGGTCCGGGTCTCACTAACTCTTTACTGAATGGGAAAGGTAACGAGAATCTGAAAGAGGCTGGTGTGGAAGGCCTTAAAGTGCTGACAAGCGGTGATTTGCCGCCCAATCCCGCGGACGTGGTAGCCTCTCCGCGCATGCAAAAGCTACTAGAAGTTCTGGCCAAAGGAACAGACCTGGTGTTGATCGACTGTCCGCCTGTTCTACCGGTAGCAGACGCAGCGATCCTGGCCTCACTGGTGGATGGCGTGATATTGGTATTAATGGCAGATAAATCGCGCCGTAAGGATGTGCGGGATGCAGCGGAAAGCCTGCGAAGGTCAGGTGGTCATTTGGTCGGGGTGGTTCTCAATGACGTGCCTAGCCCAAGTTATACTTACTACAGATACTCTAACGATGAACAGGAAGAGGAGAAAACGCAAATGCTTAGCTGGGAAAAACTCCTGGCAAGGGTAAAGCAGTTGCTCAGGCCTGATCGAGGCGAGGGGGACAGCAAAGAATTGGCAACTCACCCAGGGCTGTGGAGACGCTCCATTATTAAAGCTACGCAGTTATTCAAGAAGCAACCATAAAGTACCAACTGGCAATGCGCAGGGTATTTCGATCAAAACTTGTAACGGCGCTTATACAATAGTGGTGTCATCGGGGCGAAGAAAGCAGTGTTCTCCACACTGGAATCCAGATTTGGTCGGCACTTCAGACAAATTTTTGTGCGATATGAATGAGAAATCACCTCGCATCGTTGAGCTGGTTGGATTAGCGGGTACAGGAAAGACAACCCTTGCCCAAGCACTTCGACAATGTAGTAATAGAATATGGGTAGGTGAACAACCCAACTTCCGTAGAATAGGGCATATTCCATTCTTCGCTTGGAATGTCCTTGTGATGTTGCCAACCTTTACAAAAAAATATGAGGGTGTTGAAAAAAGGTTATAAGTAGACCCAACCGGCTGTGAAATACTCAAATAACCGGTGGAATTTGTCAAAACAGCGCTTTTAGAGTTCAAAACAGGTTAATATCAGGGTATTTTTTGCGTATCCTTTCTGGCTCCATCGCCAATCCATCCACGACTACCAGTAGTTTGTTGTCACCGGGCATAAAGATAAATGGGTCTGCCTTGCCAAACCCAATCAAGGAGCGCCTGCAACTGGGGCGGCGGGGGCTTGGCGGACCACGCTTGCCAGT
>DATDAG010000126.1:0-4274 GCA_036525495.1 Anaerolineales bacterium | reverse complement strand
CACTGCTACCTTCCGCACTGGCCTTGATCAGGATGTCTATAATCATATCGGTATGACAACTATATCCATTCGCTTCGATGGGTAGATATTCTTTGAGAACGCTGGCTGTATAAGCATGAACATCTTTGGCTTTTAGTTCATCTGGGTGTATCATGTGAGGGGGCTCCTTTGGTTTGGTTTGGGTTGGGTTGGTACCTAACCTTTTACCAAAGCTGCCCCTTTTGTCAATCAAATCCGTGATTTACTGAAATTGGTCTCGATTTAACTGGTAGAGACGGATCGAGATTTGCCCCTACATATTTTTGGAGGGAAAGGGAATATGAAAAACCAAATCCGCCCATTGGCAATTTGCGTATTTCTCAATGAAGATCGTATCCTTGTCTTCGAGGGATATGACCCGGTCAAAAAGCAGACCTTTTACCGTTCATTGGGCGGCGGGATCGAGTTTGGCGAACACAGCGAAGAGGCTGTTCGACGTGAGATCATGGAAGAGATCGACTCTGAGGTCACTGATCTCAAATATCTTGGTACGTTGGAGAATATTTTCACCTTCAATGGAGAGCATGGCCACGAGATCGTGCAGGTCTATGACGGGGTGTTGAAAGAGTCTGGGTTGTATGAGCAGGCTGAAGTCGAGGGGCATGAAGCGGAGATCAACGAATCCTTCAAGGCCGTGTGGAAGAATCTCAACGAATTTGGAGAAGGAAAGTCCACCTTGTATCCCGATGGCTTGTTGGATCTGTTGCGATAATCATCCCGGAGAGGCGTTTCACAGGGGCGAAAAACTGCTACAATTATTTCAAATATAGAGGCAAAATACGATGAAAAATAATAGAACATCCCCCACAATTGTTTCCCTGTCCTATGTGATTGGTGCGATCATAGGACTGTACCTGGTTGTTGTCTCCGCTTGGGCGAATATGGAATCTGCTTTTTATGGTTTCAGCCGCCTTGCCGATGCTGGGCTTGGCGGGTTTAACTGTCCCGTCCTGATGACCCGTGATGAAACGAGAGCGATCTCTTTGACCGTTTCCAACAAAACGGACGGACTGATCAGCCCGGCGGTAAAAACAGAGATCAGCACGTCAAATATAACCCAGGAGTTCCTCGAAAATATGGAACTTGCGCCCGGCGAATCGATAAAACTGGAATGGACTGTAGGACCCGATAACGTAGACCTTGAACGCTTTATTTTCGCCAAGACGCTGATGTTCTCGGCTCATCCTCTCCCGAATCGGGAGGCGACCTGCGGCATTTTCGTTATTAATTTGCCCGGCAGTGGAAGGGTGATCCTTCCTATTATGGTCGTGCTCAGTCTTCTGGGCATGGGCTGGGGATTGTACATGATGAACAAGTCCGGCGACTCAACCGCATGGGTGACAAGCCATATCCGCCCCATGACTTTCCTGGCTGTCTTGATTGCGCTGGGATTTGTCGTCAGTTTCATGGGCGGATGGGTACCGTCCATACTTTTGCTGGCGGCGGCTTTGCTTATGATCGTCATACTGCTAGGTTCGTTCATTTTGAGCGAACGCAGGAAAAAGTAGCCGGCAAATACCGATTGAAATTATGAAGAGAGACTCGTCCAGTAACGAGTCTCTCTTCATTTTATACTCCACAGGAACAAGCCCGACTACTTCACCAAATTCCTCAATACTGTATGGAGAATTCCGCCATTGCGGAAGTAATTCACTTCCACTTCGGTGTTCAGCAAGGCGGTGACTTTGAATTCGACCGTCGAACCGTCCGCTTTAGTGGCTTTGACGTCCAGGACAGACTTGGGGGACATGGTGTCGCTCAAACCTTCGATGTCGAAGGTTTCGTCACCTTTCAACCCAAGCGACTCGGCATTCTGACCAACGTTAAATGTCAATGGGAGGATGCCCATACCGACTAAATTCGAGCGGTGGATGCGTTCGAACGACTCGGCAATGACGGCTCTCACGCCTTGCAGGTTGGGTCCCTTCGCCGCCCAGTCGCGGCTGGAGCCTGTGCCGTATTCCTTGCCAGCGAGGATGATGCTGGGGGTGCCTGCTTCCTTGTATTTCATCGCAGCATCGTACATTGACATGACCTCACCTGTTGGGTGATGCTTCGTCCAGTTTCCTTCCTTCGGCTCAACAAGCAGGTTTTTCAAGCGGATGTTGGCGAACGTGCCGCGTGCCATCACGAGATCATTGCCACGACGCGAGCCATAGGAGTTGAAGTACTGCGGCGCGACATCCTGATCCTGCAAAAACTTTCCTGCAGGGCTGTCGGCGGCGATATTGCCAGCGGGGGAGATGTGATCGGTGGTGATCGAGTCGCGGAACATGCCCAACACGCGCGCCGATTTAATGTCATTTACAGATGCAACATCGAGTGTAAGTTCTTGGAAGTAGGGTGGGTGATGAATGTATGTAGATTTTTCATCCCATTCGTAAATATCGCCTCCAGAGACCTTGATCTCCTGCCACGAGTCCGAGCCTTCGAACACACTGGCGTAGCGTTCTTTGAACATCTTCATATCAAGGCTGGACGCGATGGTTTCGGCAATCTCCTTTTGTGTGGGCCATATATCCTTGAGATAGACGGGCCCGTCTGTGCCTTCGCCGAGCAGTTCGGTATCTAGGTTGATGTCAACCGTCCCTGCCAGCGCGTAGGCAACAACCAGCGGGGGAGAGGCGAGGAAGTTTGCTTTGACGAGCGGGTGGACGCGTCCCTCGAAGTTGCGGTTCCCCGAAAGAACTGCCGCCGCGACCAGATCACCTCCCGTCACTGCTTTCGCAACTTCTCCTGGAAGTGGACCTGAGTTGCCGATACAGGTGGTGCATCCATAACCGACAACGTTAAACCCTAATTGCGCGAGCGGCTCGATCAGATCCGCTTGTTTGAGGTATTCGGTGACGACACGAGACCCGGGCGCTAGCGAGGTCTTGACGTAGGGTTTGACGTTCAATCCCTTTTCGAGCGCTTTCTTCGCGAGCAACCCGGCGCCGACCATCACAGACGGATTGGATGTGTTCGTGCAGGAGGTGATCGCGGCAATGACGACTGCGCCGTGCTTCATTTTCATCGAGCCGCCGTTGGTGCCAATGGTTGCTTCGGAGTTTACTGCCTCAGGTTTTAGTTCAAAGCCGCGATCTTTGACCGGGGCGGTGAGTGTCTTCTTGAACGTCTCTTTCAATTCCGCCATTGGGACGCGATCCTGCGGACGCTTGGGTCCTGCCAGGGAAGGCACAACAGAATTGAGGTCCAGTTCGAGCGTATCTGTGAATTCCGGGTCGGGTGTGGATGAGTTGCGGAACAGTCCCTGTGCTTTCATGTAGGCTTCGGTACGGTCGATCACTTCCTGTGGGCGTCCTGTCAACTTCATGTAGCGGATCGTCTCCGCATCCACAGGGAAGTAGCCCATCGTTGCGCCGTATTCGGGAGCCATGTTGGCGATGGTAGCGCGGTCGGTGAGCGACATGCTTTCGAGTCCTTCGCCAAAGAATTCAACGAACTTATCCACGACGCCTTTGGCGCGCAGCATTTGTGTGACGGTGAGGACGAGGTCGGTGGCGGTGACGCCATCGCGAAGTTTGCCGAATAGTTTGAAACCGATAACATCGGGCAGGAGCATGTCCATGGGTTGACCGAGCATGACAGCCTCGGCTTCGATGCCGCCCACGCCCCAGCCGACCACGCCAAGACCGTTGATCATGGTGGTGTGCGAGTCGGTGCCGACCAGCGTGTCGGGGAAGGCGAGCGTTTCATTGCCATCGTCTTTAGTCATCACAACGTTGGCAAGATATTCCAAATTGACCTGATGCACAATACCCGTCATCGGTGGGACAACGCGGAAATTTTTGAAGGCCTTCTGTCCCCATTTGAGGAATTCGTAGCGTTCCTTGTTACGCAGGAATTCCATTTCGGTATTGCGGTTGAGCGCGTCGGGTGTGGCAAAGAAATCCACTTGAATGGAATGGTCAATGACCAGATCCACCGGAACGAGCGGGTTGATCTTCTTCGGGTCGCCGCCAAGGCGCGCAACCGCAGAGCGCATTGCCGCCAGGTCAACGACTGCCGGTACACCGGTAAAATCCTGCATGACGACGCGAGCAGGTAATAGTGGGATGCCAGGACGTATACCTTTGGGTGTCCATGCGGCGATGTTCTTTACGTCAGCTTGTGAGATCTCGTTGTCGTTGCATTGACGAAGAGCCGCCTCGAGCACGATGCGAATCGAAAATGGGATCCGCTTCAGTTGAGTCAGCCCCGCTTTTTCCAATGCGTCAAGGCGGTAATAGGTA
>DATDAG010000125.1:0-2061 GCA_036525495.1 Anaerolineales bacterium | reverse complement strand
GCCCATTCGGTCGTGCGCGACATCACCGTCTACGCCGACGACGCCGAACACATGGACCATGTTATTGAAGCCATGCGCGCCAACGAGGGCACGCGCGTGCTCGCCGTGCGCGATGAGGTTTTGGAACTGCATCAAAAAGGCAAGATTGCCATCCGCTCGCGTTACCCCATCGAAACGATTGCCACAATGCGCCGTGTGTATACGCCGGGTGTTTCCGAGGTCGCATTGAAGATCGCAGACGACCCCGAACTGGCACGCTTATATACAAGCATCAGTCACATGGTCGCCATCGTCACGGACGGCACAGCCGTGCTCGGATTGGGCGATATCGGTCCGCTGGCAGCCATGCCGGTCATAGAAGGCAAAGCCATGTTGATGGAAACACTGGTGGGGTTATCTGGCATACCAATTCTATTGAACACACAGGACCCGGATGAGATCGTCAAAACCATCGTTTCAATTTCGCCTACTTTTTCCGCCATTCAACTGGAGGATATATCTGCGCCGCGCTGTTTCTATATCGAGGAGCGCTTGCAGGCAGCACTCGATATCCCTGTCATGCACGATGATCAGCACGGTACCGCAGTCGTCAGCTTGGCTGCATTGATGACAGCGGTCAAACGGGTCAACGTGGATATGAAGAAGGCAAAGATCGGTCAGATCGGTCTGGGGGCGGCAGGAAGCACCATTGGAAAGATGCTGATGAGGGTTACCGGCAACGCGGTTCTGGGATCTGATATGAAAAGCGATGCAGTCAAACGATTTACAGATGCCGGCGGTTTGGAATCAAATATCGAGCAGATCATGGCTGAGTGTGACATCGTTATCGCGACGACCGGCGCGCCAAATCTCATCAGCCCCGATCTGGTCCGCAAGGGACAGATCATCCTGGCGTTATCGAATCCGAACGCGGAGATCGACCCTGAAGTTGCCCTGGAACGAGGCGCGGCATTTGCCGCCGACGGTCAGGTTGTGAACAATGTATTGGGATTCCCCGGCATCTTCCGCGGCGCAGTGGACGCGAATGCTCCGCGTATTTCATACCAGATGTTGATGTCTGCTGTTGATGTGCTTGTGCGTGAGACGCCCGCCGGTGAGCTTTTGCCGAATCCGCTTGATAAGAAGGTGCATCTTGAAGTGGCGCGTGCCGTGGCAGAGACCGCTATGAAGCAGGGTATCGCGCGCGCCGAGTATGTCCCGTATGTGGATGAATAGAGACGTTTTGTCATTTCGAAGGAGCGACAGCGACTGAGAAATCTTGCATCCGATGGGGAAAGATTTCTCCTCGTTGCACTCGTCGAAATGACAGTTTGATCACACCTTTTCCGTGATCACTTCCTTCAACGTTGTCCCCAAACGTGTAATGCCCTCACGGATCGTATCGGGATTTGAATAGGAAAAATTAAGGCGCATTGTATTTTCCCCGCCGCCAGTGGGATGGAACGGGGCGCCCGGCACGAACGCGACCTTTTTCTCCACGGCGCGTTTGAGCACCTCGGCAGCGTCCATGCCCTCAGGCAGGATGCCCCACAGGAACATTCCCCCCTGCGGTTTTCTCCAGGTCACTCCCGGCGGGAATAATTCCTCCATCATTTCGACCATAACATCGAGCCTCTCTTTGTACGTTGCGCGAATGACCTTGATATGTTCATCAAGAAAACCGCCCTTGGCAACTTCATAAGCGACATACTGGTTGAACGAGGATGTGTGCAGGTCCGCGGCTTGTTTCGTAAGCACCAGTTTACGGATCACCTCCGGCGGCGCAATGACCCACGCCAAACGCAGACCGGGGGCGAGCAACTTCGAGAACGTGCTCAGGTAAATGACATTGCCGCTGTAATGTCCGCCATTCTTCCCGTGAAATTCGTCATCCAGCGAAACAACGGAAGGGATGTGCTGTCCCTCATAGCGTAATTGACCGTACGGGTCGTCTTCGACGATCGGCACGCCGTATCTGTCTGCAAGTTCCACCAATTGTTTACGTCGTGCAAGACTTAGAGTCGAGCCGCTTGGGTTTTGAAAGTTCGGGAGAACATAAATGAATTTCGGTCCGATTCGAAG
>DATDAG010000124.1:0-13001 GCA_036525495.1 Anaerolineales bacterium | reverse complement strand
TCATCGACCATTCTTCCATGGATTTTTCGTCAACGTGATTGGCAATCAGCGCGGCATACATGCTCCCGCCGCTGCACCCTACGACGTTTTCCACTTCGATATTCTCAGACTTCAAGACCCGCCATAAGCCGATCGCCGCGGCGCATTTGATCCCACCTGAACCGATCACCAATGATATTCGTTTGCCCATAAATGACCTTTACCTCAGCAATCCCATGATGAACGGAAGTTGCGCTTCCGCCGCGCGCGCGCCCTCCTCGATCACATACGGAAGTTTATCCGTATCGAACAGTTTTATCTTTTCCCTGAACTCGGGAAGTATGGGAATGATCTCAGAATGATGCGCAAGGTTATGAAAAGCGTAATTGGTCTTTAGCAAATTATTCGATGTGATACTGCTCATCTGGAAGTTATAACGCATCAGCGATGAAATGCGATCCTGATACGGGCTTTCGAACCCCATCGCAATGATGATATCCGCGCCTTCCTTAATTGCCACGCCGATGGGCAGCGGGTCGCTTTGGAAGCCGTCCACCAGATACCGCCTATTGACCTTGGGCGGCGGGAAGATGAATGGGATGGAGATGCTCGCCCGCACCGCATCCGCCACGCTTCCTTCGGACATCACAACCTGCTCGCCATTATACAGATCCGTTGCCGTCACGAAAAGCGGAATCTTCGTATCGGCAAACGTCGCACCTTCAAAACCCTCAGCAAACCTGCGATTGATGAGCGTGTCGTCTATCAAGCCGAAAGATTCGTCGAATTTGAAAAGGAACGGGAGCGCCAGTTGCAGGATTGCCCTCTTGCTGCGCTTGGAAGTAACATCGCGCGTCCACATTTTCAGTGTGGCATCGGTCGCTCGTTCAACGGACCAGCCCAGGGCGATGAGCGAAGCGTAGATCGCCCCGCCAGAACATCCCACCACCATGTCCACGTCAATTCTCTCGCGCGTCAACACCTTCATCAATCCCAATGCCGCAGCGCACTTGACACTACCCGACCCAATCACCAACGCAATGCGCGGTTTATCTGTCGACATGTTTAAGCGTAACTGGCAACGGCAGCGTCGAGATTATCGAACGTCTTGAGGATGTTCGTGAATCCACTCAGGCTTAACACTTTTTGCACATCGGGCTGAATGCCAGTCAGCCGCAGGTCACCACCTTGGGCGCGGGTCTCTTTGATCGCGCCAAGCAGGACGCGCAAGCCCGCGCTGCTCGTGTAATCCACGCCGCTCAGGTCGGCGACGAGTTTGGTGTTGCCCTTCGCGACCTGACCATGAATGAGCTGCGTGATCTGTGGGGCGGTCATCGCGTCGATGCTCCCCGTCAGTGAAAGAACCGTTACGTCTCTTACTTGCCTGTCTTTGATCTCCATCTCCAACTCCTCATGTGGTTTTGGTCTTGCCGATCTTCTTTTCCAGGATGAATTGATTCACGCCATCGTCCGTCCTATTATACGAGACATTATCCATCAACTCTTTGACGAAGTAGATTCCCAGCCCGCCCATCTGACGTTCATCCCAATCCGCTTCAAGGTCAGGACTTTGAGCCTGGTCTGGTGAAAATTGATTCCCGTCGTCCCTGATAATGAGTCTTGCATCTATCCCGTCGACATCGAACGCCAGCGACAGTAAGCCTGGTTCCCGTCCCTCAAACCCGTACTGGATGATGTTCGCGCATAACTCGTCCACAACCAATTTGAAGGCGAACACATCATCAGATTTCAACCCGCTATGCACGGCCGCCGACTCGACAAAGTCCCGCAACTCGCCAAGGTGGTTCAAATTTGCGCGTCGACAAATAGCATGATACCCACCATCTGAAACTGCCTTGCGCCTGAACGCGATCAGCGTTATATCGTCAAACTGGCTTTGCTCGCCGATGTGATTGTTCAACTCGACATTCAACTCGAACAACATGCTGAAAATGGACGTCCACGGGTTGGCAATGTTCCTCAGCATGCGTTCTTCCGAGAATTTTATACCCGAGGCATTCATGGCGTCCGTTGTCCCGTCAGTAAAGCCGACAAGAAAATCTCCTTCGTCGAAGTGGACATTCTCCACCTTGAAATCAAGGTTTGCAAACATGCCCACCGCGGGACCCGTCGGCATGAGGCGTTGAATGATCTTGCCACTTTTATCGAGTATGACAGGCGGTTCATGTCCGCCATTGATATAATGCAAAGTTCCGCTTTCAGGGTCGAGGATACCAAAGAACAGTGTGGCGAACATGTTCGACTTGCCGTGATATTCGGCGATAAAATTGTTGGTATTCAGGATGATCTCCAGCAACTGCTCATGGACATTATCCTTGTCCATCTGCCTTTCACTGAACGCGCGAAGTAAACTGCGGAACAGCACCATGAACAACGCCGCGCCTACGCCTTTGTCGCACACGTCTGCGATGACGAAAGCGGTGAAGTTCGAATTCTTGAACTTGAACACGTCGTAGAAATCTCCCGCCACCTGACGCGCGGCATGGAAGTGTGTGGCGATCTCCCAGCCTTCGAGTTCGGGCAGAGTCTCAGGGAAGAATCCGGATTGGATCTGGCGACCAATTTCAAGGTCCCGTTCTGCCACGTCCAATGCCTGCTCGGTTTTCTCGTGCATTCGGGCATTATCCACCGCGGCGGCGATCTGACTGGCGATGGTCTCAGCTAATTGGATCTCGTCTTGAGAAAAATTATAGTCTGGATCTTTGGCAGGCATACCAATCGTTCCGATCGCTTCACCACGCGTCAATAACGGGACGATCATGATGGATTTGGTGCCTCGCTGGCGGGAAATATCCGCAATCGAACTGGTGCGCACATCGCTTTGCGCATCCTGAATGACGATGGTCTTTTTGTGTTTAATTACCTCCATGGAGGAGGTGTTCCCCTCCACGGGCAGGATCAACCCCAGCGCGCTTCTCTCGTCAGGATCAATGGCGTGGAAGGCAACAACCTCCAGGTTCTTTTTATCCGGCGTCAGAAGACCGATCCCCGCATTGCGGATCTCAAAGATAGCCGTTAATTCTTTGGAAACCGATTGTAGGATATCTTTCAAGTCCAAAGATTGGCTGACTGTTCCAGATACGCGATTGATAGCAGCCAATTCCCCAGCACGAGACTCTGCGGCCTCTTTTGCTTCACGAAGGATCTCCTCCGCCTGCACCCGCACCGAAATATCGCGGATGATCCCGCGCCCGCCGACCACTTTACCATCTTCAACAATAGGTGAAGCTACTATCTCACTCGCAAATTCCTGGCCGTCCTTACGACGGTAAATAAAATCATATGGTGGGGTTGGTACCCCAGATTCGAACATAGCCTCATGTGTTTCTGCGGTGTTACGCACAGACTTTCTGGATGATACGACACGAAAGTGTTTGCCAATCAATTCATCCTTGGAATACCCCGTCCATTCACATAGAGCTTTGTTCACATAGGCAAAATAGCCTGATCGAAGAACTTCAAAATAGGCATCCTGCAAAGTATCGAGAACTTCAAAGTAGGTGGTTTGTGTCTTTTCGAGGTCGGCCTCTGCTTTTAAACGCTCTGAGATGTCATTGTAAAAAGCCAGAGACCCGAAACGCTCGCCTCCCACAAAGAACGGGGAGGTGAACATTTCCACATCAACCAGCGTTCCATCCTTCCGCTTGCGCTTCCCTTCGTGGGACGATTGTTGTTTGATAAGCCCGGGAATTGTAATGTCCTTGAAGCCGTTGCCAAATTCAGGCACAGAGAGAAGGTCATCCAATTTTTTGCCGATCACATCCTTACGCAAATATCCAAACATATTCTCGAAAGATGGATTGACCACTGTGATCCTGCCATCCATATCGTTGATCACCATTGCAATGGGAGATTGCTCCAGCAGGCTGTCGAGCAAATCTCTTTGCCTCATGACCTCCTTCTCTGCATTGACCCTGTCGGTCACGTTACGGATCACGCCTCGCGAGCCAATGACTTCATCTCCGTCCATGATCGGTGAAACGGTGGTTTCGCCAACAAGGGATCTGCCGTCTTTTGTTCGGTACAGATACTCAAAAGGCTCCAAAGGCTGTCTGGTTTCATAAAGAAGCTTGTATTTTTCAACAATCTCACGGACACTTTTTCGATCCGTAAAATTCCTGAAGTTTTTTCCTTGCACTTCCTCCCATTGCGTGAATCCCAAATTTGTAATGAATGCCCGGTTGGCATAGGTGATGACGCCGCTCGAGTCGGCTTCGAAGAAACTGTCCTGCAGGGTATCCAACACAGCTTTCATGGTCTTCTGCGTTGCGACCAAGTTCTCCTCTGCCTGTTTCTCCCCGGTGATGTCGTTGAACTGAACCAACCAACCCGTCGTGTTCCCCAGATTGTCGCTGATATGCGAGACATGCACATCGAAAGTGCGACGTGTTGCAGGGAATGCAACTTGAATTTGTTTGTCTTCCTGAACGGATGCCTCCAACGCATCGTTCACTACAAGGGCAACGTCCATGTTCTTCTCGACCAGTGCGGTCAGTGAATCGCCCACGTATGTTTTGGATGTCAGCCCGAGCATTTCACGCGCGGCATCGTTGATGTCGCGAATGTTCTTGTCGGCGTCGAGGATCATGACGCCTGTTGAAAGTTTCCGCACGATGGACTCGTGCGCAAGTGGAACCACCTCGAGGATATGCCCGCCAAAGATCGCCCACGCGAACGCGATGCCCGTCACTGTGAAGATGATCGGGGTCGGATCGGGGAAGCCGGCAGGCGGCGAACCAAAAAGGAAATAGGCATTGCCAGCCAGCGGGGCAAGGACACCGATGACCAGACCATAAGCCTGGGTTCCATACTTCTTAAACCTTGTCGCCAGCGAACTGATCAACAGGAGGATGCCAGCGATCAACAAGGCATAGGAGTATGCCGTGTGCATATAAAAAAATTTCCCATATTGAGTTGCCAACACGGCATAACCGCCGTCGGTTGTCATTTTGGACGAGATGAAAAATAATTTATGCCAGCCATTGGTAAGAAGCGCCAGATAGGCAAAGGCGGGAAATATCCAAAACAAATTCTCATATTTTTTGATGCCCGGACGCAGGAACCCGGTCAAGTTTATCGATAAAAGAAACCAGGAGGCAGGGATGAGCATGATCCCGAAATACCTTACATTGTTCCAGGCCAATTGCCATGCCATATCTGGCGTGACCACCATGATCGCATCCGCGAACGCCCAGAGCGAACCGCCGAACATCAGCGCCGCGAATGCGTTCGATTCTCGTTTCTTTACCGGGCGGCTTTGTATGTAAACACCGATCCCGAGCAAAATCAGCCCGGGGATCACCTGCCAGATCAAATATGGGTTCGATTGAAATTCCATTACGCTCAATCTCTCACTTGATAAATTTTGTAAACGTCAGCGTGTTACCTTCTTCCGAAGATTCGTAATCGATATTATCCATCGTCTGGTAGATCAGGTATAAGCCCAACCCGCCAAGCGGACGGTCTTCGAGCGCGGCTTCCACGTCCGGTTTCGGAGCCTCAGCAGGCTCAAAGATGTGACCAAAATCTGTGATGCTGACCAGGATCCGGTCCGGTTCGATGCGGAAGGAGAGGATGATCGAGCCGGGGTCCATGCCTTTATATCCATGCTCGATGACGTTGGTACAAGCCTCGTCCACTGCCAGCTTCAATTCGAACACCGTTTCCTTCGGGATGTTATGCCTGCCACAGCAATCTGAGATGAAGTCCCGAAACACTGATAGTGACTCAAGTTCGGCGGCGCGGGTCATTTGATAACGTTGAGACATATTTGTTCTCCTAATACTCCGCATCAGGGAAGGTTTTCACGCCTGCATGGCGTCCCACCTGCTTGATCATTTTGAGATCATTCCATTTTTTATCGATCGCTTCGAGTAACCCGTCATGGATCGCCCATGCGCGCCCGCGCACGGTCTTCCATTGTTCAGGCTGGCGGAAAGGCGTGCTTCCATCAAGTGCCTTATGCAACTCACCGCCGGGTTGAAACTCCTTGTGGATGGTATCCATCAACTGGTGACCTTTGGAATAAGCAAAGCCGCGCTTCTCGAAGATCCACGCGGAGACATAAGTCAGCGGCTCGAGGAAAAAAGCATGGTGCGCCATCATCGTGAGGAAGGTTTCAATGTGATTGAACACGACCTGCGAACTTCGCAACCCAGCACGGATCTGTCCCGGGGCAAGACCTGCTCGCATGGCTTTCTCTTCTTCAATGACATTACGGCGCACCGTGCCGAAGAGCGTTTCCTTCCCCTCATCGTCGTAATCGGTTCGGAATTTTTCGGCGGTGGGATTGTTGGCGATCAGGAAATTGAGGTCAATGCCATTGTATTGATTGTCTGCCAGTTCGAGATAAAAGAATTCATTCTGCGGATCGTCCCCATACCACGCGTGGATCTTGACCTTGTCACTCCCCTGCTCGGCATCGAGACTCACCTGTTGCTGCTTGTCGGGGTTCTTCCACGTGCGCGGATTGATGTCGAACTCCGCCAGCACCTGCACAGGGATGAGCGCACGATACAAACGCAATTTCGCATTTTCAGGCAAACTGTTCAGCGCTTTAATCGTGACAGGCAAACTGGCATCCCCGATCAATTGCGAAATGGAGATTTCGTCAATATCGGGGCCGATCTTTTTAGGCTTGGTATTTACTCGTAAGCGTTTAAACATAGGGATGTATTGGTTCGCAAATGATAGACATGATTATAACGAACATTTGAGGGATATAACAAAAAGGAGCGCCATGTATTCTGATGGCGCTCCCTTTTCATTTACTAACTTTGATACTTACTTATGGATGACGACACTGCCGCCACCCAGGGACTGTTGTGAGCCGTTGTCGTACACGACTACCTCAGCACCATTTTCTTCGTACCAGATCTTGATACGGAAGGTATCAGGGTTGTCATCATCTGCTGAGATAATGAACTTGTAGGATCCTTCACCGTTGATCGAGCCGACACCCTTGAACTGTGCCATATTGCTGGCTACCACCAACCATTCATAGCTTGTGGACTTGAAGTTCAGGTCGCCTGCTTTGAACTGGAACTCGGTGTTGCCGTCCGGCTCATTCGCGCCCTTCTTGTACTTGGCGACAAAACCGAAGGTGGCTTTTCCGCCAGTTTGCATGTACTGGTAATCGGCATTGATGGGTGAATCGATCCAGCCGCCACCGGTAACGAAGCCGCCGCTCGGGTCGTAGACCACGACAAACTGGTACACAGATTCGTTGGAAACCGCGTTGTCTTTGTCGGTCACGGTCAACTTGATGGTATAGACACCGGGCAGGCTGTATTCGTGGCTGTCATTGACTGAGCCGGAGCCGGCAACTTGTGTAACTGTACCGGACGTGGTGCCGTCACCCCAATCCCATGTAGCGGAGTGTGTGTCGAGCGTGCCAGGATCGGTGAAATTAGCACTGGCGCTGATGGCGGTATTCACAGGCACCATTGCCACGTCCACGCTGATCGCGCCTAAGGTCGGTGCAATATTATTGACTGTGACGGATGCAGCACTGCTGACTGTTTCTGTGCCATCGAAGACATCAAGCGTGGCGGTGTAACTGCCGTTGTCAGAGCAGGTCAGGGTGGGGTTGAGCGCGCTTTCGTTGTTGAAACTACATAGGTTTGAATCCACATTCCAGGTATAGGTCAACGTATCCCCATCTGGGTCAGAGGCGCTGGCGCTGCTCAGAGCGATGGCAGATCCTTCGTTACCACTGTATGATGCGCCGGCATCCGCCGTGGGCGCTTGATTCACCACCCAACCATCCTGCGTGGTCCAAGGCAGGTTGTCCTGTCCGCCGTTGAAATAATAGGGCGAATCGCAGAACGAATCACTATTGGCGTTGTTGCAGCCCTGGCCAGGCGTGTTGAAGTTGCTAAAGAAGTTACCGCCCACTGGCGCTGCTTGGTTGAAAAAAGAGCGATTTCCATAAAAATAGTTGAAAATCTGTGTAGGGTTGTTTATGAAATTGTTGTTATACACGGAGACGGACCCATTATAGCGGTTGAATAGGTAAAGTCCGTATCTAGACGAGTTGGAAATCGTATTGTTTGTTAGCGTCCAATTATCAGGGTAGTTGGCCTTAATCCCGTAGTAGAAGCCCGAGATGACGTTATTCGTTATAGCAACAGCACCTGACCTATTTTCAATATCGATACCATAACTACCGCCCGGGCCCGAAATGGTGTTTTGATCAATGGACACATTGCTGTTATTTACAAATAGTGCGTAAATGCCATAAGAACGGGGATTAGAGATGGTGTTGTTCGTGATCGTCACATTGTTGTTGGTGTCAGCAGACCTCGCGAAAATTCCGTAGTTGCCGCCTGAGACGCTGTTATTGGTCACCGTGAGGTTGTTCCCTTCCAGAGCCAGAATTCCGTAGGACGAATCGCTAATATTCAGATTCTTGATAGTCACATCGCTAACATTGTACGAATAGACGGCATAGTATTGATCCGAATCCAGGGAGCTAAAACCGTTCCCGTCCAGGGTGATGCCATTCGCCCGGATGAAAATCGCCTGGTAAACATCCTGGGTCATCGTGCAGGTCTTGGTTCCCCAATCCCAGGTGCCGAAGGAGGTGCAGTTGCCGCCAGTGGCGTTATCATACAGGTAGTACGTCGATAGCGTTTCCCGGAACCAGACGTGGTGGCTCTCGGAGAGATCCTGGGTGAAGGTGAAACTGCCATTCGCGTCGGTGGTAAATGTAACCGGATCTAGGCCTTCATCCTCGTAATGGTAGTAGAGGGTGTCGGCCGCGAATCCGCTGAGCGTGAACTCGGCGGAGCCAATGGCGGGGTCAGCGCTGATCATCAGGTCGACCACTTTCGGCACTGAACTGAGCGTCAGTGTGACGGACACCGAACTGTCAAGCGTGACCGGCAGATATGGGCTGCCTGGAAGTTCAAAATGCGTGCCTGAACCCTGCGTCCAGCCGGACGGGTCAACAGGCGGGCTTGGTTCTTCCGCCGCCGCCGGGCTGACATTGGCAAAACTAAATAGCATTGCCAGAACAACAAAAACTGACATGATTCGAAATTTGTTCATGATATTCTCCTAGTTTATTTGGTGCACTCAATGAGCGCCCGCAAAACAGACGGAAGTGCTCATTTCATGGATTTGTAAATGACCTTCGATTCTCCTTCCTACTCAGGTAAATCTGAATAAAAAAACTGCTGACCCATAAAAGGGGCAGCAGTTAAGAAACAACTCTGTCAATCCAGATATTTGATGGTATTACCGTCAGCATGTAAGAGATTGTGAACGGGTAGATATAACTTACTTATAACACATAATAAGGAGTAAATCCGTCCTCTTTATCCGATTTTAGGTGACAAAAGGTTACACCCGATACTTACATTGAACCTGTTGGGGGGGGAGTCTTTCTCAATACTAAGGTGCGGCAGTGAGCGTCAGTTGAGAGATAGAAACATCTTCTCTAATGAGAAACACTAATCACCCGATACTTGACAAAACCATCTATATTTTCTATACTATAAGTGACTGACCAGTCAGTTATTTATAACAAGGAAAGGCAAAAATGTCCCCTCGCCCTAACGTCAGTGACGAACGCAAATCACAGATTATCACCGCCGCCGAAGGAATTTTTACACAGAAAGGCTTCGGGCAGGCGCGCATGGACGACATCGCCGAAGAAACCGGTCTCAGCAAGGGCACACTGTATCTCTATTTCAAGAGCAAGGACGATCTCATCATTGCCATCCTTGACCGTATCTTCCAACGCGAATTCAAGGCATTTGAGCAGTCTGACCTGACCAGGATGAGCGCATCAGATGCAATTGGCCTCTTTGTAGATACCGTTGTCAAAGACATCAAGCTCATGTTGCGATTGATGCCTGTTGCGTACGAGTTTCTGGCACTGGCATTTCGCAACAAAACAGTTCAGAAAGCGCTCAAGGTTTATGTTAACCGATACATGGATATCCTCGTTCCAATTATCGAAAATGGAATTACCTCAGGCGAGTTCAAGGAAGTTGACCCAAGAGAAGTTGCCATTGCGATAGGTGCGGTACTGGAAGGAACAATCCTGATCTGGGTCTACGATAAATCACTGGTCAACCCTGAGAAGAATATCCGTTCAGGCATCGGGCTTTTATTGGAGGGCGTACAGGCGTAAGCCTCTGCTCTTTTTTTGCATGAATAACTGACCCATTGGTCAGAATTAGACAAAAGGAGTATGAATATGGAATTGATCATCCTTGTCGTTGCCATGATCGTCGTTGGCTTGGTCATCGGCTGGCTGGCGGGATTCATTTGGAAAGATCGGAATCCAGAGTCCGCACGCAGAGATTACATCACAGCGGTCATCACAACTGTTGTCGTGGGCTTACTGGATTGGTTCGTAATTCCTGCCATGAATTTCAGCGACAGCCTGCGAAATATCGCCGTTGCAACTGAGCCTGCCGGGGTCGCGCTGCTCGTCTTGTGGATCATCCGCCGCGCAAAGAAATAAATGACACCGATCATCGAGACAAAACGCCTCACACGGGACTTCAAGTCTGTTCGCGCCGTAAATGAGTTCACACTATCCCTGGCATCCGGTGAACTATTCGGACTCGTCGGTCCCGATGGCGCAGGCAAGACTACGACTCTGCGTCTGCTGGCGGGATTGCTCGATATTACCGAAGGCGAAGCGACCATTCTCGGCTTTGACCTCAAATCCAAGGCGGAAGCTATCAAGCCGCATGTTGGTTATATGGCACAACAATTCAGTTTATATGGCGAATTGTCTGTGCTGGAGAATTTGCAGTTCTTTGCTGAGTTATTCGATGTCTCTTCGCAAGATCAACGCGAGCGGACAGAACGTCTGCTTGCGTTCGCAGGCTTGACCGAGTTCAAAGATCGCCGAGCGGTACATCTCTCAGGCGGTATGCAGAAGAAACTGGCATTGGCTTGCACACTGATCCACGAGCCAGAGATCCTTTTACTGGATGAACCTACCACCGGCGTTGACCCCGTCTCGCGGCGGGAGTTTTGGAACATCCTCACTGAATTGCATTTAGGCGGCACGACCATCATTGTCAGCACGCCATACATGGATGAAGCCGACCGCTGTTCAAGAGTCGGGTTGATGTACGCGGGGAAGTTGGTCGAATGCGATACACCCCAGAATATCCGAAGACACCTTGAAGGAGATGTGGTCGAGATTCAGGCCGAAGATTGGCAAAAGGCACTCGAGGCTGTGACAGGCTTGGACGGAGTCCGGGAAGCGCAGACGTACGGCGAGTCGATCAATCTATTGGTCGATAGTGGAAGCAAACGTCTGCCCCAGATCGAACGTGTCCTGAAAAATTCCAATATTGGTTTTCGCAACATCCGCATCGCGCCTGCGCGCATGGAAGAGGCGTTCATTTCGCTGATCCGAAAGATGGAAGGTGAAGGATGAAATTGCGGCATATCTGGGCAGTGACCCGCAAGGAATTCAATCACATCGTGCGCGACCGCAGCACGTTGATCCTAGTGTTGTTCACGCCGACAGCCGTTTTGCTGTTAATGGCATATGCGCTGACCGTAGAAATAAAAAATGTGCCGCTTGCAGTGCTGGATATGGACAAGAGCCAGACATCGCGCGCATTCGTCCAGCAGATCACCGCCGGGCAGGATCTGGAATTGCATGCCTACGCTTCGAACATGGATGAGATCGAGTTGATGCTGATGCGTAGCGAGATCAAGGCGGCGCTCGTCATTTCACCGGGCTTTGCGGCAGACATGCAGTCGCTGATAGGCATGCCGATGCAGATCATCATCGACGGCACAGAACCAGAGACGGGCGGCTTTGCCGTAGAGCATATCGCGGCGCGCGCTGAGGAGTTCATCAGTTCGGTGTTGTCACGTCAACTGGAAGCACAGGGTTTTTCAGTGGAGTCGCTCCAGCCGATCGATCTGCGGATCCGCACCTGGTTCAATCCTGACCTGAAACCTCGCAATGACCTGATCCCGGGCTTGCTCTCGATGGTGCTGGGCTTCCCAGCCCTGTCCGTTGCGCTGACACTGGCACACGAGCGCGAGCATGGCACATTGGAGCAATTGCTTGCCACACCAATTGCCCGTACTGAATTACTGTTGGGCAAGATCATCCCTTATATTCTTGTCGGGCTGGTCAATGTAATTATCATTCCCATCTTTTCCATCGCATGGTTTGGGATCTCGTTTAATGGCAATTTTGCATTGTTCTTCAGCCTATCGGCTCTCTTCATGTTTTCCATTCTGAGCATGGGCATGGTATTGGGTGTGTTCATGCGCACACAAGCCGCGGCGCTGGCGGTCTCGTTTCTGGTGATCTTCTTCCCCGGCTTCTTTTTGACCGGTATTTTCTTCCCAATCGCTTCCATGCCCGAGATCGCCCGTCTGGAAGCAAGTTTCCTGCCGGGCACTCACTACGCCATCATCACCCGCGGCGTCTTTTTACCGGGTGTTGGCTTGGAGGTCCTATGGCCCAACGCGGTCTTCATGATCTTCCTTGGCGTGATCTTCACCCTGATCGGGGCTTTGTTCTTCAGAAAGAAGTTGGGATGATGAAAATCGTAGGGGCGAGGTCATCTCGCCCGATTGCCAATAAGAGACTTGGGCAGGGTTTCCCCGCCCCTATGTTGGACAAAAATGTTTAGAAGAATCTGGTCTCTCACCATCAAAGAATTCATCCACCTGCGCAATGATTGGTGGCTGCCGGCGTTTATGGTGCTGGGTGGAGCGCTGGAGTTGTTGCTGGTCGGTTGGGCCACGTCCCGCCCCATCAGCAATTTGCCCATCATGGTGTTGGATCATGATCGTAGTGCTGCCAGCCGGGCACTGGTGATTTCGCTCGAAAACACAGAGACATTTAGCCAGCCGCAATACGTCAGCAATGTGCAGACAATCGAAGATGCGCTTGTGCGGGGCAAGATCAACGCCGCGGTTGTTATTCCGCCGGATTATGAAGAGCAGATGGCATCCTCAACCGGCAGACCGACTCTCCTTTTCTTATTGAACGGCGCCGA
>DATDAG010000123.1:0-7913 GCA_036525495.1 Anaerolineales bacterium | reverse complement strand
AGTGTCCATAACGGATACAGGTATCGGCGTCGAAGGGGAAGCGTTGCCGCGTCTGTTTGACCGGTTCTATCAGGCTGATCCATCCAGGGCTGGCGGCGAAAAGCATGGCGCAGGTCTCGGGCTTGCAATTGTGAAAGAGATCGTCGAGGCGCACGGTGGTAAAATTGGCGTCCGCAGTCGGGTGGGTCATGGCACGACCTTTGTAATTCACTTGCCGCTTGCGAAATAGTTATGCCCAAAATATCTGTTATTGTTCCCTGTTACAACGAGCAATCCACGATCCGCTTGTTGTTGGAAGCCATCTATCGACAGACCTTTCCGCGCGCCGAAATGGAAGTAGTGATCGCCGACGGTATGTCTACGGATTCCACGCGGGAATCAATTGCCGCGTTCCAATCAGATTTCCCCGACCTGGCAGTTCGCGTTGTCGATAACACGCTTCGATCCATACCCTCAGGCTTGAATCGTGCCATTGAGGTTTCACGCGGCGGGATCATCCTCCGCCTCGACGCGCATTCCAAGCCATATCCTGATTACGTGGAGAATAGCGTGAAAGCGCTCGAAGATGGGCGTGGGGATAACGTTGGCGGTGTGTGGGAGATCCACCCCGGTGCTGACACGTGGATCGCGAGATCGATCGCGGTTGCGGCGGCGCACCCTCTTGGGGTGGGGGATGCGCTATATCGCCATGCCAAATCCGCCGCAGAGGTGGATACGGTGCCTTTCGGTTCGTTTCACCGCGTGTTGATTGACCGCGTCGGTATGTTCGACGAGTCGTTGCTGACCAATGAGGATTATGAATTCAATGCTCGCATTCGAAAAGCGGGTGGTAGAATCTGGCTTGATCCGTCCATACGCTCAATCTATTTTGCGCGTTCCACGTTGATGGAACTTGCGCGGCAATACTGGCGTTATGGATTCTGGAAATGGCACATGCTTCGAAGATATCCCGATACACTAAGATGGCGGCAGGCTCTGCCTCCGTTATTTGTGTTTAGCCTGTTTGGGCTGGCTATAACCGCGATTTTTCTACCGTTTTTCATATTTATACTGGCAGTTGAACTGCTGGTTTATCTTTTTATTATGCTCCTCGCGGGGGTTCAAGCGGGTTTTCGTCAGCGCAGGCCATCAATTGTCCTGGGTTTGCCGCTTGCGATCCCTGTCATGCACATATCATGGGGGAGTGGTTTTTTGTGGAGTATCCTTAAATCAGGCTCAAAAAAGAATGGCTGATAATATTCGCACCACCCCTTTGCGTCTGCGCCCAAGCGAGCACCGCACGATCCTTTTCTTCGGCGATCTTTTGATGGCGGTCATCTCGGTGTTTGCCGCGATCGAAACCTGGAGGAGGTACAACCTTTCGGTGGAGGTTGCCAACCTTGCTGAAAGAGGCATTTCTCTTCTCCGTGCCCAGCAGCTTGCCGAAGAATTTTTTGTCATCCAGGTTCCTTTTTGGTTCTACCTGTTGCCGCTCGCCTGGATCATTCTTCTAGTGGAATTATACGAACCGCACGTGGCGGGAAGCGGTCGCCAGACGACGCGCGGGATTGCCATTGCGGCTCTCATTGGATTGATCGCATTCTCCCTTTTATTCATCACCCGGCAGGATACGAACCTGCCGCGCGTCGGTGTGGGTGCATTCCTTGCTTACGCTTCCATCCTGACCTTGTCCTGGCGTATGATCTTCATCCGCATTTACAAGCGGACGGGTCAGCTCCGCCGCATCCTCCTGGTTGGCGCCGGGAAGGCTGGTCAGACCCTTGCCGAACTCTACAATTCTCTCGGACCGAGATCCTTCAGTATCATCGGTTATATTGACGATGATGAAAAGAAAGTGGGCAGGAAATTCCACGAGATCCCTGTGCTTGGTACAAGCGCCGACCTGCTTGAATTGATCGACGCGCATCGCATATCGGATGTTGTTGTGGCCATCAACGGCGAGATTCGCGGGACAACATTCCAGATCATTTTGGACGCCCAGGAAAAAGGTGTGGATGTGACCCGTATGCCGATCCTCTACGAGGAAATGACCGGACGCGTGCCGATCCATCACCTGGAGTCGGATTGGATCATCCGCTCATTTGTGGATGGTTTGTCCATAAGCGGCTTTTACGAACTCTTCAAGCGAATGATGGACATTCTGGGCGGTTTGGTTGGTCTGACGATGATGGTGGTTCTCTTGCCATTTCTTGCCCTGGCGATCTACCTTGATTCAGGTCTGCCCATCTTTTATTCCCAGCCTCGCCTGGGTCGCGGACGTTCGGTATTTACCATCTATAAATTTCGGAGCATGCGCCGGAAGATCGAGGTTCCCAGCGATGTTCGAACAACGCGCGAGAACGACCCGCGGGTTACGCGTGTTGGCAAATTCATAAGGAAAACCCGTCTTGATGAACTTCCCCAATTCTGGAACATCTTGCGCGGCGACATGAGTCTGGTGGGTCCGCGCGCGGAGGTTCCGAATTTGGTCGAGGAATATCAAAGGCAGGTTCCTTTTTATCGTGCACGTCTGCTTGTAAAGCCCGGGCTTACGGGCTGGGCGCAGATCAACTACGGGTATGTTGCAAGCGTCAAGGAAACCTTCATAAAACTGGAATACGACCTGTATTACATCAAGCACCGCACACTTACAATGGATTTTCAGATCATCCTCCGCACGATCAGTACGGTGCTAAAGCGGACAGGCAGATGAAGTGCCTCGTCACAGGCAGCGCGGGGTTTATCGGTTCGCATATAGCGCAGGCGTTGCTCGAACGGGGAGACTCTGTTCGTGTGTTGGATAATTTCAGCACAGGCAGACGAGAGAATATTGAGAATTTGACTCAGCGATTCAATGGGAATCATCTCGAAGTACTGGAAGGCGACATACGCGACGCTTCACGCGTCGGGGAGGCTGTGCGCGGCGTCGAAGTCATTTTTCACTCTGCGGCATTTGTCTCCGTCCCGCAATCCATGGATGAGCCGCAGGAATGTTTCGATGTGAACCTCACAGGCACATCGCTGTTGTTCGATGCAGCGCGCAGAGCAGGCGTCAGACGCGCGGTGGTCGCTTCGAGCGCGGCAGTGTACGGGGAGTCTGAAGCGCTGCCACTCGTCGAAGAGACGCCGCTTCAGCCGAAATCTCCCTATGCACTATCGAAACAGGTCAACGAAATGTATGCGGAGTTGTTCACGAACGAGTTCGGTTTTGAAGTGGTCGCATTGCGATACTTCAATGTCTACGGACCGCGCCAGCGACCCGACTCGATGTACGCCGCCGCTGTGCCGATTTTTACACGACGATTATTGGATGGCAAACCAATCATCGTCTATGGCGATGGAGGGCAGACACGCGACCTCATCAACGTGCGGGACGTGGTGCGTGCCAACCTGATCGCATCCGAAGGCACGAACGCCGCAGGGAAAGTTTTCAATATTTGCACAGGTATTGAAACACGCCTGCTCGACCTGCTCGAAGTGTTATATGGTTTGTTCCCCAACGCTCCCCAGCCTGAATTTGCCCCACCGCGCGCAGGCGACATCTACCGTTCCGTTGGGAGCCCACAAAAAGCAAAGGAAATGATGGGCTTCAAAGCACAAATATCCCTCGAAGACGGCTTGAAGGAGACCGTCGAATGGATGCGCGCCAGATCTCTAATCTCTAATCTCTAATCTGTATGAAACCCCGCTCCCACATCCGCAACCGCTTCGTCTTCATTGGCGACATTGCCCTCATTGTCATCTCGGTACTGGGGAGTTTTGCCCTGCGACTTGATGTGGCGGAGTTGCCATTCTATTTCCCCGCGGCTGTGTTGATGTGCGCTGTTGCATTGGTTATAAAAATCCCCACATATTTTTTCTTTGGCTTGTACCGCCGTTTGTGGATCTACGCCAGCACAGGCGAATTGCGGCTCATCACCGTTGCAGTGACATCCGCCTCCGTGTTGACATCGGGCGTCATGTTACTACTCATCGGTGCGGGCATGGTTTTGCCTGGAATGCCGCGCTCTGCACTCGGTATTGACTGGCTTCTTTCGCTGATCCTGATCGGCGGTTCACGCTTTGCACTTCGCATCCTTGCTGAACAGTCCACAGCCTCGCGCCCCAACGGAAAAACCAAACGCGCCCTCATCATCGGCGCGGGTGACGCGGGCGCACTCGTTGTGCGTGAATTGCAAAAGCCATCACAACTCAATCTCATCCCCATCGGTTTTCTGGATGACGACCCTGCCAAACAAAAGCATGTCATCCATGGCGTGACCGTCATTGGTAAGGTAGCTGATCTCGAATCCGCCATCGACCAGCACAACATTACAGAAGTCATCATTGCCATCCCTTCCGCCCCAGGCGGACTCGTCCGTTCGATTAACGACATCTGCCGCGGCAAGGGCATTCCTTCACGCACGATGCCAGGTATTTACGAACTCATCGGCGGCAAGGTCAACGTCAGCCGATTGCGTGAAGTGGATATCACCGACCTCCTGCGTCGCGAGCCTGTCCGGGTCAATGACGAAGCGGTTGGAGCGGCGCTTGAAGGCAAGCGTGTGTTGGTCACGGGCGCAGGAGGATCCATCGGGCGTGAACTCTGTCGTCAGATCGCTCGCCGTAATCCATCTGAACTCGTCCTGCTCGGTCACGGCGAGAACAGCATCTTTGAGATTCTTCTCGAACTGCAAAGCGATTACCCTGATCTCACAATCCATCCCGTTATCGCCGACATCCGCAATGCCGAACGCCTCGCGCAGATTTTCCAAAAGCATCAGCCACAGATCATCTTCCATGCCGCCGCGCATAAACATGTTCCGCTCATGGAACTTAATATCGTTGAGGCAATCACCAATAACATTATCGGAACGCATCACCTCACACAAGTTTCCATTTGGCACAATGTCGAGCGTTTTGTCCTCATCTCCACCGATAAGGCTGTCCGCCCATCGTCCATTTATGGCGCAACCAAACGCCTCGCCGAAATGATCGTCCTTCACAGTGCACGCACATCAAAACATGCTTTCACGATTGTCCGCTTTGGTAATGTCCTTGGCAGTCGCGGCAGTATCATTCCGATCTTTAAGAATCAAATCGCCAATGGCGGTCCCGTCACCATCACACACCCCGACATGTATCGATTTTTCATGACCATCCCCGAGGCTGTTTATCTTGTTCTCCAAGCCGCCTCAATGGAAAATGGCGGCGAAACGTTTGTCCTCAACATGGGCGAACCTGTCCGCATTCTCGATCTCGCCGAAGACCTTATTCGACTCTCTGGTCTCGAGCCTCATCGCGACATCATGATCGAATACACTGGCGTGCGCCCTGGTGAAAAATTGACAGAGGAACTTTGGGATGAAGACACGCCTCTCAAGCCGACTCTCCACCCCGACATTTCCCGTCTCGAAGACAACGCTTCATCTCTGGACCCGAACTTGATTCCGTCCATCGAACAGCTTTCCCGCCTCAGCCATTCCGATGATACTGAAGCGATTATCACACTGCTCGACAAGCTGATCCCCAACTCAACCATCCGCACTTCAAAGGGTCAAGCGTCGTTGTTGACTTTCGACCTTTGACCTTCAACCTTCAACCAATGATTGTCTCTCTCACCGATTGGAACCACTTCCTCTCCCAACATCCCAACACCCACCTCCTCCAAACAGGGGAGTGGGGGCAATTAAAGGGGGGCTTTGGGTGGAAGCCAGTCAGAGTTATTAGTGAAGGTGTTGGCGTGCAGATTCTTTTTCGCAAATTGCCATTAGGTTTTACTGTGGGCTATATTCCGAAACCAGTAAACAGTAACCAGTCATTAGTGAATAGTGAACAATTTTGGAATGAGATCGACTCTGTCTGTAAAGCCCATCGTGCAATCTTTCTGAAACTAGAACCTGACCTATGGAATGAGCAACAACCTGAAACCTGGAACCTGAAACTTGAAACTTCCCCCCATAACATCCAACCTCCTCGCACCATCATTATTGATATTCGTGGCACGGAAGATGAAATCTTGGCTCCGATGAAACAAAAGACCCGCTACAACATCCGCCTCGCCGAGAAAAAAGATGTGACAGTCTGCACATGGGATGATATCAACTCCTTTCACAACATGATGCTTGTCACTGGCGGGCGTGACGGGTTTGGAGTCCACTCGCTGGAGTATTACAAGCGGGCGTATGAACTTCTCCAGCCTAAGGGACTTGGCGAGATTCTGGTTGCTGAATATAAAGGTAAACCCCTCGCCGCTTTGTTTGTCACCCGCAGTGGAAATCGCGCCTACTATCTCTATGGTGCTTCCACAAATGAAGAACGCAATCGTATGCCGACGTACATCCTGCAATGGGAAGCCATGAAATGGGCGAAAGCCCGCGGCTGTGAAGAATATGATCTCTGGGGTGTCCCTGACGAAGATGAAGAGACACTTGAAGCAAACTTCCAGTCAAGGAACGATGGGTTATGGGGTGTCTATCGCTTCAAACGCGGATTTGGCGGCGAAGTCAAACGCGCTGCACAGGCATTGGACCGAGTATATAATCCGTTGTTGTATTGGGCGTATTTGAAGTTCATTGGGAACAGGGAATAAAAGTGGAAAGTAATTATTGGAATTCTCTAATCTCAAGGCTCCCTTCTCCCCACTTCCTGCAAACTTACGAGTGGGTACAGGTAAAGGTGAAATATGGTTGGAGTCCGCTGTATGCTGTATGGACAGAAGATAAGTTCTTGGTGACCGATAACCAAGTACCAATTACCAATCACTACCTTGCTGCCGCCCTCATTCTCAAACGCCAGATCATCCGCAGTGGATTCGCAGCACGCCTCTCTGTTCTTTATTCCCCGAAGGGTCCTCTCCTCGATTGGGCAGACGAATCGCTTCGAACTCGCGTTTTGAACGATCTACAGTCCTTTGCAAAGAAACAGGGAGCCGTCTTCCTAAAATGTGATCCCGATGTTGTGCTGGGGACGGGAGTCCCTGAACGCGAAGATGATGCTCCAGAAAACAACGGGCAGGCTGTGATGTCCGAACTGAAGCGCAGAGGGTGGGAATATTCATCTGATCAGATTCAATTTAAGAATACAGTTCTGATCGATCTCAATCCATCCGAAGAAGACATGCTGGCGAGGATGAAACAGAAGACGCGCTACAATATCCGCCTGGCGACGAAGAAGGGCGTCACGTTGCGGATAGGCAAAAAGGAAGATTTGGGGATGTTGTACAAGATGTACGCAGAAACGTCTGTGCGCGATGGCTTTGTAATCCGCGATGAGGGGTATTACAAAACGGTTTGGTCCTTGTTCATGAATTCGAATGAACCGACATGCGAACCTTTGATCGCCGAAGTGGATGGCGAGCCTGTTGCCGCGATCTTTGTCTTTTATTTTGCAGGGCGCGCATATTATGTCTATGGCATGTCACGCAGCGTGCATCGTGAAAAGATGCCGACCTATCTTTTGCAGTGGGAGGCGATGAAGCGTGCGAAAGCGATGGGGTGCACGGTGTATGACTTGTGGGGCGCGCCTGAAGTCTTCGATGAAAGCGACTCGATGTGGGGCGTCTATCGCTTCAAGGAAGGACTCGGCGGGGAAGTTGTCCGCACGCTCGGCGCGTATGATTTTGCCCCCAGCCCGCTTTGGTATAAGATGTACTCGGAGATCATCCCGCGCATGTTGGATGTGATGCGCTCAAGAGGCAGGTCTAAGACGAAGCAGAATTTAGATGCTTGAGCACTTCGGTGGTCGAGTAGCCCTGAGCGTTCGTTGCGAAGGGCATATCGAGACCACCATGTAAACAAAAGAAACTTTAGTTAGTGTTGGTCTCGATACGCCGCTCCGCGGCACTCGACCACCGAATTGGACTGAATAGGAAGTAATTATGAATCAAATCTCCCGCTTACACTTCTCCCATCTCCCAACGCCTATCGAAGAACTCCCGCGTCTTTCCGACCACC
>DATDAG010000122.1:0-4545 GCA_036525495.1 Anaerolineales bacterium | reverse complement strand
GGGCTGTGCACCGCATGGGAGGCGCAACAGCGCGGCATTACATACACCCTGCTCGAAGCATCAGATCACTGGGGCGGCAAAGTGATCTCATCCGAAATTCGGACGAACGGCTCACGCTTTCTCGTGGAAGGCGGACCCGATACGATCGTCACGCGCAAACCCGAAGCATGGAACTTGACGAACGAACTGGGGATGCTCGATCAAGTGGACAACCCCGGCTCGGAGACGCGCGGCATCTACGTGCTAAATAACGCTTCGCCACAACCGATCCCCCTGTCTCCATTTCGATTTATCTTATCCACGCTGATGACGACCCGCGGCAAACTGCGGATGCTGGCGGAACCGTTCCAGCCCGACCGCAAAGATGACGGCGATGAGTCGCTCGGCGATTTTGTCCGTCGTCGGCTTGGCGACGAAGCGCTAGAGAAGTTCATCGGTCCCGTTCTGGGCGGGATCTACAACACTGACCCGAACGTGCAGAGTATTTTGGTCTCGTCGCCTGTGATGCGTGAGATGGAAAAAGAAGCAGGGAGTTTGTTCCTTGCCGCAATCCAACGTGGACTCAGAGCACGCAAAAATGGAAAGAACACCGCAACCAAGCCGCGCTTCATCACATACAAACGTGGACTGCAAGGAATCGTTGACGGGCTCGTGAGTCAATTGACTGGCGACCTCAGGTTGAATTCGGGTGTGCGGTATATCGTTGGGGAAAATAGCGGATACAAAGTCTATACCGCCAATGGAGAGATCCATCATGCCGACGCGATCGTTTTCGCAACGCTGGCGAACGTCACTGCTGAGCTATTGGCGAACATATCACGTCAGGCAAGCGGTTTACTGAAACAGATTCACCACAATCACATAGGGACAGTGTCACTGGTTTATAAAGAATCCGACCTCCCCAAACTTGACATCAATGGGCTAATGATCCCTCGCCGCGAAAAACGCGCAATAGACGCGGTCACTTTCTCGTCGAAGAAAATGCCGCAACGCTTCTCGGAGGGATATTCCGTTATGCGTGTGTTCATCGGTGGCAGCATGCCCGAAGTGGTGGAGTATGACGAAGGAAAACTGCTCGAGGTCATCGAGCGGGAATTGCTCGAACTGCTAGGTATCACAGCCTCCCCACTGGCAAACGAGACCTTTCGTTGGAAGAACGGATTCCCGCAGGCAAAGGTCGGGCATTTGGATCTGATAGATGAGATCGAAAGCCATCTGCCAGCAAATATCACATTGGCTGGCAGTTCGTATCGCGGCATCGCAGTGCCTGATTGTATTCGGCAGGGGCGCGAGGCGGTGAAAAGAATAATCAGTCATTGCGAAGGCTGATGGTCGAGTAGTGACGTAAGCACGTCACATATCGAGACCCAGCCTGAAGCAATCTCCTACTAAACAGGTAAGTACAAAATCATAGTGATTGCTCCGTCGGCTAACGCCTCCTCGCAATCACGATAACAAAAAGGAGCAAAAATGAAAGTAATCAGATCGCTAAACAACTTCCGTCTGGCAGGGTTCTCGATCGCGTACGGCCTGAGCGGCGCCTTGATCGGCGGGACGCTCAACCGCGTCATGATCGCGGACCTGGGACTGCCCGCCTCGCTGGTAGCATTCTTCTTCGCCATTCCGCTATTGGTTTCGCCCGTGCGCGTGTGGCTGGGATATCGTTCGGACGGATTCCCGATTTTCGGTCGACGGCGTGAACCGTACATCGTCATCGGTGCATTGATCATCGGGCTGGGGATTGTCGCCGCGGCGAACGTCACAGCGAAGGCATCCCAGGTGACCGCCGCCCTGGTCATGAGCGGAATCCTATCCTTCCTGCTATACGGGCTCGGTCGCAACCTCGCGCACAACACCTACCAGGCGCTCATCACCGACCGCTACGACAAACAACAACGCACGCGCGCCGTTACGTTCTACGAGGTGGCAACCTTGCTGGGTGCAGTGATGGGAGCAGGTTTTATCGGCAGGGCGCTCGAAACGTACGAGCCTGCCCGATTGGTCAGTGTAGCGACAGGCGTGGCTGTGACGGTCTTTGTGCTGGCAGTGTTCGCGGCGATCAAGCAGGAACCGCTCAACCCGTCCACTGAAAATGCGACCGAACGCGCGCGGCAGATCCCGTTCCAGAAAGTGTTGAAGGAAGTTGTCTTTGCCGACAGACAGGTACTCATCCTGTTCACACTGGTCATCTTCACCTTCATCGGGACCCTGGCACAGGATACCCTGCTCGAACCCTACGGCGGACTGGTGCTCGGCATGAGCGTTGGTGATACGACCCGCCTGACAATGTACTGGGGACTTGGCGTACTCGCCTCCATGCTGACCTCAGGCCTGTTCCTCATCAAGTGGCTGGGACACATGCGACTCATGCGCACTGGCATCGTTGTAAGCATCATCGTATTCATTGGGCTGGTCGTTGTCGGCATGATGGGCAACGCGGGCGCGTTCAAGAGTCTCGTTTTCGTGATGGGAATCGGCACAGGTCTGGCAGGCGCAGGGATGCTGAGCAGTGTCATTACCTTCGCCACCCCCATCCGTGCAGGGATGCTCTTGGGCGTCTTCGGCGTGGCGAACATGGTCGGTCATGCGCTCGGCAACCTGATGGGCGGCGTGATCGTGGACCTGATGCGGTTCGCAACAGGCAGCGCGCTGGTCGCCTATTCCACCCTCTTCGGCATGGAAGCGGTTGTTCTGGTCGTGGCATTGTATCTCTCCACGAAACTGGACACGAACGCTTCCCAGGCATCCAAAGAGGAGCGTGAAGTCGTCAGCGTAGCGGCTGTGGCGGATTAGTTCCTATTGAAAAGAGAAGCCGTGCAAAGTCATTAACTTTGCACGGCGATTATTATTCATCCAGGCACTTATTCCTGCTGATCTCCCACTGTGAAATAAAAGGTCGTCCCCTTGCCTGCCTCACTCTCGACCCAGATTCTGCCACCATGAAATTCAATGATCCGTTTAACGAGCGCGAGGCCCACTCCTGTACCTTCGATATTTGGGTCGAGCCTGTTGAAGAGACCGAATATCCTTTCGTGGAATTCGGGGGCGATGCCAATACCGTTATCTTTCACGAAGAACACTGGCACATTTTTATACCCTTCAACAACACCAATAACTACCATGGGCTTTTGTTGATCGCCCATAAATTTGGCGGCATTATCAAGCAGGTTTTGCAAAACCTCTATCAGACGCGGCTTATCTACATGGACGAGAGGCAGGTTCGATTGAGAATGAACCGTGATCCCGCGTTCTTCCAGCCGTCCGTGGACGATATCCAGCGCTTCCCGAATCAAGTCTTCGAATGCGACTGTTTCATACGGGTTGCTTATACGCCCGATACGCGAAAGTTCCAGCAAGTCATTCAGCAGGTTTTTCATCTTATCCACTGCATCTGCAATTCGCTGGGTGTCTTTTTCCAGGCGTTCTATGTTGGCGGTCTTTATATCTTCGTTCAGGTAACCGAGATAACCGCTGATGGTGACAAGCGGTGCTTTCAAGTCATGCGAAACGGTATAGGTGAAGCGCTCCAGCTCAGCGTTCTTTCGCTCCAATTCTTGATTTGCGGTTTCAAGTTCGGCAGTGCGATGTTGAACGCGCAGTTCCAACTCGTCATATGCCTTTCGCAATTGTTCTTCAGCCTGTCGTTGTTCGGTAATGTCTCGTGCCACCAGGATGCGCCCGATCAGCTTGTTGTTCGGGTCGTAAAGCGGGGATACAAAAACGTCGAGAACAAACTCAGTTCCCTTCTGTGAAACATAAACTGCATCTTGATGTATTGGTCCATCATATTCGAATAGCTTTAACAGGTTTGGGCGGTCTGCAAACAAGCCAGAAATGGGAAAACCGATAACTTGATTGACTGCCAATTCCAAGCCCCGCAAGGCGGCAGGATTTATATCCACGACGCGAGACTGATCGTCCACTACAATAGCTGCATCGTTCATATACTCTATAACCGCTTCACGTGCAATGGGGGTGATCTCAAATAACCCGTAACGAAACAAGCCCCATGCGTAGATCAAGTTCCCGATCCCAAAAGTATATGGAACGATGTCACGCTGGCCAAGTATAACGACTCCCGCAATGCCAGGGATCGAACCGAGAAACGGGAAAACGAATCCAAGCAGAATGATCAGGGTTTGGGTACGGAACAATCGGTGTTGGCGGCGCAGGTTCCTGATAAAAAGAACCGTTGCCGCAAGATAGGTAAAATAACCGTAAATAAAACTGACCCACATTGGGATGGTGAAATCATAAAGGAGCACATCAAAGGGACGGTCAGATACGATGCGAGCTGTATCGCTTCGTATCCACCCATGAAGAGGATTCGTGTAAAGAAGGACGAGGAACACCGCGACAGGAGCCAACAATAAGACCCTTGCATTACGTGGAAGATGTTTTTCCTGCCCTGTAAATTCATAGGCAAAGAACATCAAGAGCAATGGAACCAGCAGTGAGCCTATAAATTGAAAATCATCCCAGAAGAGCTTGCCACCCAGGTTGGGACTTGCCAATTCAAAAATATAACCGATGATCCAGGAAGCC
>DATDAG010000121.1:0-4372 GCA_036525495.1 Anaerolineales bacterium | reverse complement strand
TCTTATGTTGTCACCAGAGATCATCAACCTGCTCTTCATAGCGTTCGCCGTTGGGCTCGCCGGCATTATCACAATTTTGGGGATGGCAAATGTGCTGGCCGGGAGTGACGATATCAGTGAACGTATCGAGACCTATGCCCTAGTTCCCGAGGAAGTGGAACGCAGATCGAGCGGTTGGGGGCGCTCCAGCTTAGTCCGCTTGCGATTGCGGATCAACGCCCTGCTCTCTTTCTTTGCCTCTGAGGAAATGGGAGTGCGCTTGCTAAGTGCAAACTGGCCGATCACTGAAACAGAGTTCATTCTCATCCGTATAGGGAGCGTCATCGTGGGGTTTACCCTAGGTTGGTTGGTGATTCGCTCCCCAATATCAGGGGGGGGATTTGCTATTATCGCCTTCCTGATACCGGAATTCTTGCTGCGCCGAAGTATTTATAATCGCCGCCGGCAGTTCGAGAGCCAACTCGTGGACGTGCTGGTGTTGGTAAAAGGAGCCGTACGCGCGGGTGTGGGCTTTTTGCAATCGCTGGATGTCGTCATCCAAGACATGAAGGCGCCTGCATCCGAAGAATTCCGCCGGGTAAAGCGGGAGGTTGGTCTAGGGTTACCCCTCTCCCGGGCGCTCGCTAATCTGCATGCGCGCATGGAAAACGACGATCTATACCTACTGATCACCGCACTCAATATCAATTCTCAGGTTGGAGGCAATCTGTCAACAATGCTGGAAGCAGTGACCTTCACCATCCGTGAGCGTATTCAATTATTTGCCGAAGTTCGGGCACTGACCTCTATGCAGCGATATTCCGGCTACTTGCTCACGCTACTGCCCTTCCTCACAGCAGCCGTAGTTTTCATCATGAATCCAACCTACATGAGCAGGCTATTTGAGCCCGGTCCCTTTCTTTGCATCCCCATTGGTGCGCTGATCCTGATGCTCCTTGGGAACATCGTGATCCGCCTGATTACCCGTGTCGACATATAAGCCGCATTTGTACAGAATTGATAATAACCAATGAATCAGATTTATATACTTGGAGCACTTGGACTGGTCTTGATTGTGGGTGGATACTTCGCCCTGGTATTCAGCATCCGCTGGTTTGGGACGGAAGAATTGAGTTCCCGCCTCTCCACTTATGTCACAACAGCAGAGGCTCAATCCCGGCAGCTCACCTCCACCACAGCCATCCGCAACCGTGAGCTTACTGGATCTTTCATTAGCCGCACCTTGCTGCCGTTTTTTCGCCAGGCGGGCTCTTTTCTGGGACGGTTAACACCTGCAAATTCGATAGAGCAACTCAGGCGTCAGCTTTACATTGCCGGGTACCCTCTGGGGCTTGGCCCACGCGAATTTTTTGGCCTGCGCATTGCATTTATTTTCTTTGGATTTTTTCTGGCACTTTTGATGCTGAGGCGAGGAATCAACTCGGTCAATCTACTGTTAGGTGCAGCCATCTTCTTCGTGTGTTTGATTTTCCCAGTCCTGTGGCTGCGCATGTTAGTGGGCTCGCGTCAGGACAAATTGAGAAAAGGCCTTCCAGACGCCCTGGATATGCTCAGTGTCTGTGCAGATGCTGGTCTGGGATTTGATCAGGCGTTGCAGCGAATAAGTGAGCACTGGACCACACCGATTGGGCTCGAGTTAGGTCGGGTGGTGGCTGAAATGGAGATGGGCTCCTCGCGTCGGGAGGCTTTGCGCAATCTCGCCGACCGGCTGGATGTCTCTGAAATCTCCAGCTTTGTATCCGTCATCCTACAATCTGAGCAGCTCGGTATGAGCATCGCTGACACACTGCACGCCCAGGCTGAACAAATGCGCATTGAGCGGCGTTTCCGAGCACAGGAAGTGGCACGCACCCTCCCAATCAAAATGCTTATCCCCCTCGCATTCATGATCTTCCCAGCAATTCTTGCCGTTATCCTTGGACCAGCGATACCCCAATTAGCTGACTTATTTGGAAACCTATAGGAGATTTAATGTCTGCCGAAAGCTTTCAATCCTATTTCGACGACCCAGTTTACCAGAGTGCCATGAAGCATCTCCAAGGTGGGAACTGGGAAGCCGGCCTTACTGAACTAGACAAGCTGATTTCGAGCTATCCACTAAATCACCAGTTGCGCACATTACGTCAGGAGATGAAGTTGCGCGCCCAGGTAGATGATGATGAACGGATCGATATTACGGAAGCTAACAAACGCAAACGCATCACGTGGAGCATACGCCTGGTTGTCTCCGCTGTACTGCTCTCTGTAATCATTTGGAGCGCGATGAGATATTCGCAATGGATTGGGCAGCAGTGGGTACTGACACAACAAAGGCTTGAAAACGAAGTACAGTTGATTGATCAGGCGGTCAAGTTCCGTGATGCCCAAGATCTACTCCAGGTAGGTCGCCTGACCGAAGCGAAAACAAAACTTGAAGAGGTTTCCGCCGCAAATCCCGATTACCCAGGGCTAACCGAGGCCCTACAGCGTACTGACAAAATGATCGCCCTGGACTCGCGCTATGACGAAGCACTGAGAAAAATCAACTTAGGTGACTTGAATGGAGCGCTCGAAGTCCTTGAGGGCATTGAAGCCGATGAGCCATTTTATAAAGATGTCTCAACCCGCATAGCAGAGATCAAAGGCCAGTTCTTCTTGGGAGACATTCAATCGCAAGCTGAGAAGGCCTACCAGTCAAAAAACTGGGAGCAAGCCGCATCCAGTTATGAGACCCTGCGCGCTCTAAACCCATCCTACCAACCTGAAATGGTTGAGGGTCGTCTCTTCGAGTCCTACATGAACGCGGCGATGGACACGCTATCAAAAGATACCGAATCTATCCAGGCACTGGAACTTGCTGAAACCTATTTCAGCAAGGCGCTCTCGTTGCGCCCTCAAGACCCAACCATCCGGTTCGAACGAGACCAGGCACGCGAAACATTCAAAGACCGCCTGTTCAGCCGCTATGTCGAAGCCGCCCAGGCTGCACTTTCCGAGAAGGCCGATTCGCTGGAGGCACTCGCCACTGCCGACGAATATTTCTTCAAAGCGCTTGAGTTGCGTCCCAATGATCCTGGTATCCAGCTACAACGCAGACTGGCGCAACTTTTTGTCGAAGCACAAGACGATTTCGACAAAAATCGCTACGATGAGGTTATAGAAAAACTCGAAGGAGTCATCACTGAAGAGCCTGAATATGCCTCCGGCACTGCCCGGCAGACCCTATTTGAGGCTTATCTTGCCCGAGGTGATGCAAGAATGCTCGGCGGGGATTACGAGCCGGCGCAAACAGATTTTCAACGCGCAGTTGTCCTGGCAGAGCAAGGAGAAAATACAAATCTACGTCTTTTCCAGGCACAAATCCGGATTGCCGAGTCGATGGGCGCGCAATTACTGTATGAGGACGCTGTTTTGCTCTACCGCTCAGCGATCGATAGCGCCAATCTAAGCGACGCGGATTTGAAACAACGGCCTGAACTTATCTCAAAGCTGAAGCAAGCCGATGGCTATGTCCAGATTCGCAGCTACCGGTCAGCCTTCCGGATCTATCGCGATCAGGCCAGAAAAATCCTGTTTATATTCCCTAAGGTCTCCCATGTGGTACGAGCAGGCGAATACCTGACAAGTCTTGCCAATCAATACAATACAACCGTTGAAGCCATCCTGCAAGCCAATAACCTGGGTTCAACCAAGAAGGTTACAACTGGCCAGGAATTAGTAATTCCTGTTCTTGAACCTTAGTCGGTTTTAGTTGGAGAGAAATCTATGTTTACTAACCGTCCAGCAGTCAACAACCGCCCTAGCGCAAAAACGAAGGACCCATTACAGAGTATCGCGGCCCTCGAAACGCTTGGTGGCGTTCCTGCAGATGTTTACCAGATTCGGGACCGCGTACAGAAAAAATTGCTGTCGGAAACCGAGGGTGAGGTATCCATTGAACACTTGCCACAAATGCGCCAGACCATTGAAGCATTGTTTAACCAGGTACTCGTCGATGAGAATCTCATTTATACACGTGCGAACCGGGCCATACTGCTGGAATGGGTTATCGCGGACATTTTAGGTTATGGGCCCTTGGAACCCTTGTTGCAAGATAACTCGATCACCGAGGTGATGGTCAATGGATATGACGAAGTTTATATTGAGCGTGCCGGAATGATCGAAAAAACGAACGTCAAATTTGAGAACAATAGTCACGTGTTGCGCATCATCGACCGCATTGTCTCACCTATTGGACGCCGCGTGGATGAAGCCTCTCCGATGGTCGATGCGCGTTTACCCAATGGCTACCGTGTCAACGCCACCATCCCACCCCTCGCGTTGGATGGCCCGCTCCTGACTATCCGTAAGTTCTCCAAAACACCTTATACTGCCCAAGACCTGATCGCCAATG
>DATDAG010000120.1:0-3064 GCA_036525495.1 Anaerolineales bacterium | reverse complement strand
GGTCGAGGAGTGAAGCGGATAGTTCTTCCAGCGCGCCTTCCGCGTTGTTGGAATCCAGTTCGAGTCCCCACAGTTCCGCAATGATGCGGAGATGTCCGATATCCTGTTTGAGGAGGGAATGAAATAGATCAGGCATTGCCGCTTTCCACTTTCCATATTCTAAGATAGAAAGTGGAAAGCAGGGAGTGATTAGCCGCGCACAACTTTCAGCGCGTTGGGAAGAATTTCAAACGACACTTTGCGAATATCTGTGCCGGGACCCGAGAAGATCTCGCCGTCGGCATGGATGTAAAGCGGACGGTCGGCAGTGAGCGTGAACTTTTTACATTTGTCGAGGGTAACCTGTTTGAAGCGCCCGTGTGTGCCTTTCATCACTTCGGGGACGATGCGGAACATCATCAGGCGGCTGACATCGGTGATCATAACGTAATCCAGGATGCCATCGTCGATTTTTGCGTTGGGAGTGACGAGGAAACCGCCGCCTTCGCGCGGACCGTTGCTAAGAACAAGATAAATAATGCTTTTTTCCATCTGTTTCCCATCTATCTCCATCTGCATTTTGATGGGGTTATGGTCGAGGAGGATGGTTTGGAGAACGGATGTCAGGTACATGATGAAGCCGCGCAGGAGGGGGAGTTTGTGTGAGCGAATGGTGACGATGGCGCCAAAGCCGATGCCGAGTGTATTGTCGAAATATTCTTTTCTGCCGTCACCGGCAATCATTAAGCCAAGGTCAACGGTGGATGGTTCACCATGGATGGCGCGGTTGAGGGCTTCAGTGGGTTTGGTGGATGCACCAATGCCGTGGGCAAAATCGTTGCCTGAACCAACAGGAACCACGCCGAGGACAGGGCGTTTCTCTTCGGGGATTTGCATAAGGCCATTCATCACTTCGTGAACGGTTCCATCACCGCCCATCGCGATGACCATATCATAACCTTCAGCTGATTTTGCCAGATCAATAGCGTGACCGGGGTAGACCGTGCCGCTCCAGTCTATGCCTCCGTGTTGCTCGGTGATGGAACGCAGGTCGCGCGCGGCACGCCAGGCGTTGCCCATATCTGCCATGGGATTCAGGATGATCTTGATCTTTTTATGCATGAAGGTTTCTCCGTAGAAGAGACCCTAAAGGTTTTTCTGACCAGGATGAGTTCAATGAATTTCGTGCGAAACCTTCAGGGTCTGGTAATTTCAATGATTATAACTCCCCGGGAATCAAATCGGAGGCTATTCGCCTCCGACATTATGTTTTGCGATTGGACCCGTAACCCCGCGCGCCATTTGGAATGTGCCGCGGTTGTGCTTTTTCGCTTGGTAAAGAGCCGCGTCCGCCGCGCGCAGGAGGTCCGGTCCGTTGCGGGCGTGGACGGGATAAATGGCGATGCCGCCGGAGATGCCGAGCTTGAGTTTCTTCTTATCGGGCAGTGTGTACTTGAGTTTTTTCATGCCCTCGACGATCTTCTCCGTCACGATCTTCGCTGAAGAAATGTCAGATTGTGTCAGGATCAGGGTAAGTTCATCGCCACCATAACGTGCGAGGAAATCCGTGTTGCGGACGCCGCGCGCCATTTGGTTGAAGACCAGCCTCAGAACGTCATCGCCCACGGCATGTCCATGTATATCGTTCACATCCTTGAAGCCGTCAAGGTCCATCATGACCACAGCAAAGGAATAGTTGTTGCGGCGCGCAGATTGAACCTCATCCTCCAGCCTTTCATCCAGGGCGCGGCGGTTGGGGAGACCCGTCAATGTGTCGCTGTATGCCTGCCGGCTGATCATCTGGTGCAGGTTGGCATTCGAGATGGCAACCGCGGCCTGGTCTGAAAGCAGGCTGAGCAAACGTAATTCGGAAGAGGAGAACCCGCCAGTGTTGGAGCGCGCCATGTTCAAAACACCGACCACTGTATCCCCGATCTTGAGCGGAATGCCGATGATCGAGCCGGTCCAATTGGTGGGGACTTTTTCAAAAAGCGGGTGGTTCTGCATATCTTCCACGATGATTATCTCACCTTTGCGTGCCACCGTATAAGTAAGCCCGTTCGTTCGCGGTTTTGCCCAGGTTGCATTCTTGTTTCCATTGGAATCCAAAGCCGCTCCAAAGGAGAGATTCTCATTCTTGTACAAAAATATATGCACGTCGCTTGCATTGGGGATCAATTGCATGGCTTCCAATACCAGTGCATCCAAAACGTCCGGCAGGTCGAGGCTGGATGTGAGATTGATGCTCAACTTCTTGAGCGCGTCCAATTCCTCCGACTGCTGTTTGAGCATGGCAAGCAGTGCCTGATGATTCACCAACGCATGGGCGAGGCTGGTGGTATCCATGTGGTTCGTGGAATACTTCTCTAGGGATGTGGCAAGAACACCAATAAGTTTTACGACGGAATCCTTCTCGCTTTGAGAGATGTTCTTCCCATCGAGCATCTGACGGGCTTCGGACAGGATTTTCAAAGTTTGTTCTTTCATGGTCTTTTCAACGAGGCCATTATAGCAATACGACAAACATTCCTGTATTACATGCACGTTACAGTGCCTGATGGGTTAAAATGGAGTTCACCCATATCTGGAGGATATCGTGTCAGACTCACCCATATCTGCCCCTGCAACACCGCTAAATCCACGCCGACGCGCGATCCTGGTCGGTGCATCGGGCGGAATCGGTTCAGCCCTCTCCCGTAAACTCGCCCGCGATGGATACATTCTCGCCCTAGTGGATCGCAACAGAGGCGCGCTGCAATCCCTGTGCGAGGAGATCAATAAAACTGCCAACGAAACGCGAGCCGTCATCTATGAGCACGATGTGACCGATTGCGATTCTGTTCCCGATCTGCTTCGCCGTATCATTGCCGATATCGGCGGGTTGGATCTGTTCGTCTATTTGGCGGGTATCATCTACTATCCCGATATCAATGAATTCAATTTTGTGGAAGACCGCAAAGTCATGGAAGTCAACCTCATTGGCGCAATGTCATGGATGAGCCAGGTAGCGCCGCTTTTCCAAAGCGCAAAAAGCGGACAAATTGTCGGCATTTCCTCTGCAGCGGGCGACAGGGGACGCGTGGCA